>NZ_JTLF01000020.1:0-12643 GCF_000798855.1 Enterobacter sp. ZOR0014
GGATTTGGGTCCGGCGTCTCAGGATGTTGAGCTGGTTATTTCTGTTGAAGGTGTGCAGCAGAAGTCATAATAGATTCGCCCGGCAGGATCTCGCCTGCCGGGCGTTATTATCATTCCGGGTCGGGAATACCCAGTTTGGTATTCAGACGGCCGCGTGATTTATTAAAAATCTTATTGCCGTTTTCTCGTCCCGCACGACGCCGACGCTGCTCTTCTTCCGGCAGAATACTCTCTTCACTGCACAGTTCACTGCAGCAGCCGTTAAACTTCTCGGCACAGGCAGGGCACTGGATGAACAGCAGATGGCAACCGTCGTTTTTACAGTTGGTATGGGTATCGCACGGCGCACCGCACTGGTGGCACTGGGCAATAACGTCTTCCGAAATACGCTCACCCATACGCTCGTCAAAGACAAAGTTTTTCCCGATAAAACGCACCGGTAAACCCTGCTCGCGGGCGCGGCGGGCGTACTCGATAATGCCGCCTTCAATGTGCCAGACCTTATTAAAGCCGTTGTGCTTCATCCACGCGCTGGCTTTCTCACAGCGGATACCGCCGGTGCAGTACATAACGATTTTTTTATCTTTATGTTCCTGCATCATCTCAACCGCCTTGGGCAGTTGCTCGCGGAAGGTATCGGCCGGGATTTCCATCGCGTTCTCGAAATGCCCCACTTCGTATTCATAGTGGTTACGCATATCAATGAACACGGCATCCGGATCGTCCAGCATCGCATTCACTTCCGCGGCCTTCAGATATTCACCGACGTTCGCCGGGTTAAATTCAGGATCGTCAATACCGTCCGCCACAATGCGTTCACGCACCTTCATGCGCAGCACCCAGAAGGATTTCCCGTCATCGTCCAGGGCAATGTTCAGGCGTAAGCCGTCGAGAGCGGGGTCGAAGCGATAAAGACACTCGCGGAAAGCGCTGACTTTGCTTTCCGGTACGCTAATCTGCGCGTTGATGCCTTCGCGGGCAAGGTAGACGCGCCCGAAAACGTTCAGGGCTGTGAAAGCCTGATAAAGCGCATCGCGGGTCGCCTGCGGATCGTCGATCGTGAAGTATTTATAGAAAGAGATGGTTGTGCGCGGTTCGGTTTCAGCCAACATACGCGCTCTTAACATCTCATTCGACACGCGGTTGTGTAACACTGGCATGGTGTACAGTCCTGGAATCGTTAGAGAGAATGAAAAATCGGTCGGCATCATATAGCAAACAAAACCAATTTACATCCACACAATTTACGCTACATTTCACACACCCTGATTAATCAGGTTTAACAATTGCTCTCGTCGTACAGGTTTTGTTGGCAGATATTTTGGCAACGTCTCAAAAAATGCGACAATAGCGAAACAGGACGTTTGAACACAGGAAAGACATGACCCAGTTACCCAAATTTACCGTCGCCCTTTTGCACCCTCGCTATTGGATGACCTGGCTTGGCATTGGCTTTTTATGGCTACTGGTACAGCTTCCCTACCCTGTTATCTTCCGGTTAGGTAAATCGTTAGGCCGAATCGCGCTAACGTTCATGAAGCGTCGGGCGCGCATCGCGTACCGAAATCTTGAGCTGTGCTTCCCGCAGATGAGCGAGGCAGAGCGCCGCGATATGGTCACGAAGAATTTCGAATCCGTCGGTATGGGGCTCATGGAAACCGGTATGGCGTGGTTCTGGTCAGATAAGCGCATGGCGCGCTGGAGCAAAGTGACGGGAACCGGCATGGAGCCCGTGCATACGCTTCAGGCTAACCGGACCGGCGTTCTGCTGATCGGGGTTCATTTTCTGACGCTGGAGATCGGGGCGCGGATGTTTGGCATGCAGGCGCCCGGCATCGGTGTTTATCGTCCAAACGACAACCCGGTTATCGATCTCATTCAGACCAACGGCCGCATGCGCTCCAATAAAAGCATGATCGACCGTAAGGATCTGAAGGGCATGATCCGCGCCCTTAAATCCGGTGAAGTGGTCTGGTATGCTCCCGACCACGACTACGGCCCGCAGTCGAGCGTATTTGTGCCGTTCTTCGCCGTTGAAGAGGCGGCCACCACCACCGGCACCTGGATGCTGGCACGGATGTCCAAAGCCGCCATCGTCCCCTTTATTCCCCGCCGTATGCCGGATGGCTCAGGCTACGAGCTGATGATGCTCGAACCGGAGCTCGCGCCGCCGTTAGACGATGCAGAAACCACCGCGCGCTGGATGAACAGCGTTGTAGAGAAGTGCATCATGCTGGCCCCAGAGCAGTATATGTGGCTGCATCGCCGCTTTAAAACGCGACCACAGGGCACACCGTCCCGCTATTGATCCTCATGCGGCCCCATTCGGGCCGCCTCCTGTTTTAGCTTTAAAAGCGCTTCCGCATTGCGGCAATCATAACCCAGGCGCATAATTAGCAGGCTTATTACTTTATGCCTCAGGTGCTCAGCACCTCATTATGCGGAATGTTATGTCACCCTCAGATGCCCCCATAAACTGGAAACGTAACCTCACGGTTGCGTGGCTTGGCTGTTTTCTTACCGGTGCGGCGTTCAGCCTGGTTATGCCTTTCCTGCCGCTCTACGTCGAACAACTGGGCGTGACGGGCCACAGCGCGCTCAATATGTGGTCTGGACTGGTCTTCAGCATTACGTTTCTCTTCTCCGCGATTGCCTCACCCTTCTGGGGTGGACTTGCCGATCGCAAGGGCCGAAAAATTATGCTGTTACGTTCTGCGCTGGGGATGGCCATCATCATGGCGCTGATGGGGGTCGCGCAAAACGTCTGGCAGTTCCTGGTATTGCGGGCATTGCTGGGTTTACTGGGCGGATTTATTCCCAATGCGAATGCCCTGATTGCCACGCAAATTCCGCGCCATAAGAGCGGCTGGGCGCTTGGGACGCTCTCCACCGGTGGCGTAAGTGGCGCCTTGCTGGGGCCACTGGCCGGAGGACTGCTGGCGGATAATTACGGCCTGCGCCCGGTCTTTTTCATCACCGCCAGCGTGTTGTTCCTGTGCTTTATCGTCACTCTGCTCTGTATCCGTGAGAACTTCACGCCTGTCGCCAAAAAAGAGATGCTCCATGCCAGAGACGTGCTGACCTCGCTTAAGAATCCCAGACTGGTGCTGAGCCTGTTCGTCACGACAATGATTATTCAGGTCGCTACCGGCTCGATTGCGCCAATTCTGACGCTCTACGTGCGTGACCTGGCGGGTGATGTCAGTAACATCGCCTTTATCAGCGGGCTCATTGCCTCCGTGCCCGGCGTGGCGGCGCTGCTTAGCGCCCCGAGGCTGGGCAAGCTGGGGGATCGGGTGGGCCCGGAAAAAATTCTGATCTGCGCGCTGGTGCTCTCCGTCCTGCTGCTTGTCCCCATGTCGATGGTGCACTCTCCGTGGCAACTGGGGGTTCTGCGCTTTTTACTGGGCGCCGCCGACGGGGCGTTACTGCCCGCCGTGCAGACCCTGCTGGTTTACAACTCCACGAACCAGATTGCGGGGCGTATTTTTAGCTATAACCAGTCATTTCGCGATATTGGTAATGTGACCGGACCGCTTCTCGGTGCAGGTATATCCGCCAGCTTTGGTTTCCGCGCCGTCTTTATCGTGACGGCGGGCGTGGTGTTGTTCAACGCGATGTATTCGTGGTTCAGTTTATCCCGCGCGTTACGCCCCGCGACAGAATAAGGCGAAAGCCTGACGGCTTATTTTCGCATTCATACTTGCAGAATCCGATCTTCAGCTATTCTTTCCCTGAAACCTTCTGGAAAACAGGGAGACACCAATGACCATGTACGCCACGCTGGAAGAAGCTATTGATGCCGCTCGCGAAGAGTTCCTCGCCGACAATCCCGGTGTTGAGGAAGAAGATGCTGACGTGCAACAACTTAATATCCAAAAATACGTTCTGCAGGATGGGGATATTATGTGGCAGGCCGAATTCTTTGCTGATGAAGGTGAAGAAGGGGAATGTTTGCCGGTCCTGAGCGGTGAAGGCGCGCAGGCCGTCTTTGATGGTGATTATGACGAAATCGAGTTACGGCAGGAGTGGCTGGAAGAGAACACCCTGCACGAGTGGGATGAGGGCGAATTTCAGCTCGAACCCCCGCTGGATACGGAAGAAGGTCAAACCGCAGCCGATGAGTGGGACGAGCGTTGATTTACGCTACTCGTACGGGCCGTGGCTGGCATCGATGGGCAGCAACAGCGTGTCGAAAATCAGCGAAAACGGCAGATCGAGCACGGTCAGGTAGCGCCACGCGGAATCACGGACATCCCATTTCACACCCGGGTAATACTGATTCCCATGGCCCTGCCCTGGAATAGTGCGGCTGATGATGCTGCCGCAGCCGCTAAGCAGGCATGCCATCAGGACGACAATGATTATTCTCATAAGTTACCTCTAAAAAAATACCGGCGATTAAGCCGGTATTTTTATCTGGCGGGTGGCGCTACGCTTACCCGCCCTGGTTAACAACTTACTTCGCCTTCAGTGCAAGCGGATTCAGCTTCACGTCTTTGTAGTAGTTCACCCACGAAGAATACTTTTCCGGAGCGGACCATACGCGATAGTGAAGCCTTGCCATCGTGACCGGATCGCTCAGCAGCACCAGACGACGGTCGCGGTTGAGTTTTTCCGGCGTCTCGTTAAGCGCCTGCTCAACGTGACGATCGCGGGCAATCTCCAGCACATGACTTGCACGGTGACGCGCCGTCGCCATGGCTGTTGCCAGGGCGTTAAATGACGGGTTAAACACGGCGTGCATAAAGCCATCATCCAGCGTGCGATTGCGGTTCTGCTCCAGATAGGTATCGGTATCCACCAGCACCTTCGGCGGGGAGTACTCTTCCGGGATCAGGAACAGTTTCCAGCGTTTAGTCCGCAGTCCCACCGTTGAACGGCTGGAGATCACAGAGACGAACGGCGACAGGATCAGCGAGAAGACAATCGGCGCCAGCCAGAACAGGAAGCGCAGATCCAGCCAGGCCATGCCCGCCGCCCACACCAGCCCCAGCAGCAGCTGAGAACCGTGACGCATGAAGGCTTCGCCCCACGGCGTGGAGTCGTCATCACGCTGCGGTGAGTTCCAGACCACTTCCCAGCCCAGGAACGCACTGACCACAAACACGGTGTGGAACAGCATACGCACCGGTGCCAGCAGCACAGAGAACAGCACTTCCAGCAGCAGTGAAAGGGTCACGCGGAAGAAACCGCCGTACTCTTTCGAACCTTTGCACCAGATCAGGATGATACTGAGCAGCTTAGGCAGGAACAGCAGCACCATGGTAGAAGCAAACAGCGCAATTGCCAGCTCCGGACGCCACTGCGGCCACACCGGGAACAGCTGGCGCGGTTGCAGGAAGTATTGCGGCTCCGTCAAAGCATGGACGACCTGCAATGCAGTAGAGAGCGCAAGGAACATGAACCACAGCGGTGCGGAGAGATAAGACATCACGCCCGTCAGGAACACCGCGCGGTGAACCGGGTGCATCCCTTTGACAAGGAACAGGCGGAAGTTCATCAGGTTGCCGTGACACCAGCGGCGGTCACGCTTGAGCTCATCCAGCAGGTTTGGCGGCAGCTCTTCGTACGATCCCGGGAGGTCGTAGGCAATCCAGACGCCCCAGCCCGCACGACGCATCAGCGCAGCTTCCACGAAGTCATGCGACAGAATAGAACCGGCAAACGAACCCTCACCTGGCAGCGGCGCCAGCGCACAGTGTTCAATGAACGGCTTCACGCGAATAATGGCGTTGTGACCCCAGTAGTGCGATTCACCCAACTGCCAGAAGTGCAGACCGGCAGTAAACAGCGGCCCGTAAACACGGGTGGCAAACTGCTGGCAGCGCGCATAAAGCGTGTCCATACCGGACGCTTTTGGCGAAGACTGAATGATCCCCGCGTTCGGGTTGGCTTCCATCAGACGCACCAGACCGCTCAGGCAGTCACCGCTCATGACGGAGTCCGCATCCAGCACCACCATGTAGCTGTACTGGTTACCCCAGCGACGGCAGAAGTCATCGATGTTACCGCTTTTACGCTTCACACGACGGCGACGACGACGGTAGAAGATCTGGCCTTCGCCCTGTACTTCTGCAATCAGCTCCATCCACGCTTTTTGTTCTGCAACGCAGATATCCGGGTTGTAACTGTCGCTCAGAATATAGACGTCGAAATGCGCCGCGTTGCCGGTCGCCTTGACGGACTCCCAGGTCGCACGCAGGCCCGCAAATACGCGGTCAACGTCTTCGTTACAAATAGGCATGATCAGCGCGGTACGGTGCTCAGGATTGAGGGGTTCATCCCCGACCGTTGACGCTGAAATGCTGTATTTGTCCCGCCCCATCAGCAATTGCAGGAAGCCCATTAGCGCGGTCCAGAAACCGGCCGAAACCCAGCAGAACAGAACCGCAAACAGCAGGAGGATGCCGCTTTGCAGGATATAAGGCAGTAGCTGCATGAAGGAGACCCAGAGATCCTGGCCCATCATGTCCGTTGGGTTAATAAACGCCCAGCCCTGGTAAGGCAGAATGGTTTTCATGTACCAGGTCGCGACAACCGTTTGTGCCAGCGTCAGAAGCAGCAGGATGTAACGGCGAATAGTCCCCACGGTACGCCATTTCTGCTCAGAGGCCTGCTCTTCTTTAGTCAGGCGTGACAGATAGCGCGGCGTCACATCACGCCCTCGCAGGCGATCCCAGAAGCGGCCAACCGGGTTGGTGCGCCATGGATCGGGGAACATAGAGGAACGCGTCGCCTTCGGCATCGCCTGAAGCTGATCGCGTCCTTCGTCGTCTTTAATCAACTGCCCTTCTGCCAGCGAGTCTGGCCATGCCTGCTCCAGACGCGCTTTTACTGACCCCAGCGGCGTATCATCATCACGGGAAAACTGACGATGTTCACCATCCAGCGCGGTGTGAACCGCGCGGATGTCGCTCTTAGGCAGCGCCGCTTTTTCGATATCCGTCAGTGGCATGGCATCAATATATTCAGATGTATTATTCATTGGCAGGTAGCTGATAGCTCCAGGTTTCACTCAGCGGCTGATCGTCACTGACCAGCGCAGCACGCATTTCAGTGGTCTGTTTCGGATCTTTCACTTTCACGCGCAGGGTCAGACGCCAGCCTTTGGTTACCGGATTGTAACGCACCGTGTTTTCAACGATTTCACCGTTATCACCAATGCTGGCCTGAGCCGACACCGCCGTATCCGGAGACAGTTTCTTCATATCCTGGCCTGTGAAGTCCACGACAAACGCCACGGTACCGTCAGGCTGACGGATAAGGTTAGACTGCTTCACATCACCCGTTGAGCGGCGAGTCTGCATCACATACGCGTTATCCGGCGCATGCAGCTTATCTTCGTCGCGGCTGAAGGTAATGGTGTACTTGAAGTTCATCTCTTTGCCGGCTTCCGGCAGTTGATCCGGCGTCCAGTAAGCGACGATGTTATCGTTGGTTTCGTCGTTGGTTGGAATTTCAACCAGCTCTACCTTGCCTTTACCCCAGTCGCCTTTCGGCGTAACCCAAGCGCTTGGACGCAGGTCATAACGATCGTCCAAATCTTCGAAGCGAGAGAACTGACGGCCACGCTGCAGCAGGCCAAAGCCCTGCGGGTTTTCCATCGCAAAGCTGCTTACTGCCAGATGTTTCGGATTATTCAGCGGACGCCAGATCCACTCACCGTTACCGGCATGAATAGACAGACCATTGGAGTCATGCAGTTCCGGGCGGAAGTTGGTTGCCGGCGACGGCTGGTTTGGCCCAAACAGGAACATACTGGTAAGCGGCGCAACGCCCAGTTTGCCCACTTTGTCACGCAGATAGACTTTAGACTGCACGTCAACGACCGTGTCACGACCCGGCATAATCACAAAGCGATAGGCACCGGTTGCGCGCGGAGAGTCCAGCAGCGCATAAATAGTCAGACGTTTGTCCGTTGGTTTTGGACGTTCAATCCAGAACTCGCGGAAACGCGGAAACTCTTCCCCTGATGGCAGCGCGGTATCAATGGCCAGACCACGCGCAGAAAGCCCGTACACCTGCCCCGCGCCAATCACGCGGAAGTAGCTGGCGCCAAGCATGCTGACGATTTCGTCGTTTTTATCTTTGCTGTTAATCGGGTAAAGCACCTTGAAGCCTGCGAAGCCCAGGTCTTTCACCGTATCTTTGTCGTGTTGCACATTGCCAAAATTGAAGTAATCCGGGCTGTACTTGATCTTACGTACCGCGGTCGCCGTCACTTCATTGATGGCAACAGGCGTGTCGAAGTACATACCCTGATGATAAAATTCAAGCTTGAACGGGGTTTTAATGTTGTTCCAGTACGCTTTATCGTGATTGAACTGGATCTGCTGATAGTCCGCATACTTCATGTCGCGGAAAACGGAGGGCAAGTTACTTTTCGGCGCTTCGTAGCTCTTGCCTGCCATCGATTTTGCCTGTTTTGCGACATCGTCGATGTTAAAGGCCAGTGCCGATGAGGTATACAGTGATAACACGACTGCAGCACCCACCCAACGCATTTTCATCATCTGTGGTTTATGTTTCATAATAAGTAAGCACTTCCCCCTTTGTGTGCTTATATCGATCCGATCCATTTTAATGGAAACTCAGGCAATCCGACAACATAATCACTGCTTTGTTCAGCTACTGGCTCATGGATTAAGCAAATGAAAGAACCCGCGATTCACTTTGCGTGCTTATCCTGGAGACAGTGTGTCGGTCTTGGTGTAGGGTTGGCGTCGAATGTAACCATTATGAGTCTTAGGGATAAGACGAAAAGTCTGAGAATGCACAAAGTTATATGAGCACATCACCAACAGAACGTGAATATTTCCTCGACTCGATCCGGGCATGGCTGATGCTATTGGGGATCCCCTTTCACATTTCACTGATTTACTCCAGCCACACGTGGCATGTTAATAGCCAGATGCCCTCCTGGTGGCTCACGCTGTTTAATGACTTTATTCACGCCTTCCGTATGCAGGTGTTTTTTGTCATTTCAGGCTATTTCTCCTACATGCTTTTTTTACGCTATCCGCTGAAGCGCTGGTGGAAAGTCCGCGTAGAGCGCGTGGGTATTCCTATGTTGACCGCCATCCCGCTGCTGACGCTGCCGCAGTTCATTATGCTGCAGTATGTTAAAGGCAAAGCAGAGAACTGGCCGAATCTTACGCTGTATGAAAAGTACAATACGCTGGTCTGGGAACTGGTGTCTCACCTCTGGTTCCTGCTGGTACTGGTGGTACTGACCACGGTCAGCCTGGTGATCTTTAGCCGTCTGCGCCGTCATTTAAGCACGACCGCTGACGCCTTCTTCGCCAACGTCACGCTGGGCAAACTGTCGGTGCTCTTTTTGCTGCTTGGCGTTGCTTATGCCGCCGTGAGACGCACTCTGTTTATCGTCTACCCACCGATACTGAGCGACGGGTTGTTTAATTTTGTGGTGATGCAGTCGCTGTTCTACATTCCGTTCTTTTTAATTGGCGCACTGGCGTTTATTTATCCGAAGCTTAAAGCCTTGTTTACCACACCGTCACCGTGGTGCGCAGTGGGTGCCGCCTTCGCGTTTGCGGCCTATCTGCTGAACCAGCGCTACGGTAGCGGCGACGCCTGGATGTATGAAACGGAAAGCGTGATCACTATGCTGCTGGGCTTGTGGATGGTGAATGTGGTGTTCGCACTCGGCCACCGCTTGCTGAACTTTAAGTCCAGCCGCGTGACCTACTTCGTCAATGCTTCACTGTTTATCTATCTGGTGCATCACCCGTTGACGCTGTTCTTCGGGGCTTACATCACGCCGCATATCGCCTCTAACACGCTGGGCTTCTTTACCGGACTGGTGTTTGTGGTGGGCGTGGCGATCGTGCTCTACGAGATCCATCTGCGGATCCCTCTCCTGCGTTTCCTGTTTTCAGGCAAACCCCAGACGAAAACTGCCTGAGCAGCGTGGCGCACGGACGGTGCGCCACGTTTGTTTCAACTCTCCAGCGCTTGTCTGCGCTGCGCCAACAACCGCTGATACAGATGCAGGGTGTCTTCATCAAAACAGACAAAGGTCACCTTCTCTGGCAGCGGTTTCAGCGACAGGTAGCGGTAAACGGTTTCTACCGCGATGGTCGCCGCTGCCGCCTTGGGATAACCATACACGCCGGTACTAATTGCCGGAAACGCCATCGTTTTGTAGCCGTTGTCGGCGGCAAGCCGTAGACAGTTTCGGTATGCCTCTTCCAGCAGACTCGCTTCATGGTGGTCGCCGCCCTGCCATACTGGGCCAACGGCGTGAATCACCGCTTTGGCCGGAAGGTTGCCCGCAAGCGTAATCACCGCATGGCCCGGCGGGCATTCGCCCTGTTGCTGACGCACGATTTTACAGGCTTCCAGCAGCTGCGGTCCGGCAGCGCGGTGAATAGCACCGTCAACCCCGCCTCCCCCCATCAGGGAAGGATTGGCCGCATTGACGATGACATCGACATGCTGGCTCGTAATATCGCCATGAATCACTTCAATTTGCGGTTTCATAAAAGCCCTCTGCTACCCGCCTTTTTCTTAAGTGTATCGCAGAGGGGTTATTGAGAAAAACGATCGGCGGTAAAACACGAATTAGCGGTACTGGATCTGAACCACTGCGAGCGTTTTTTCAGGATTAAGGTATTTCATATCCACTGTCGCCAGGCTGGAAGGTGTCGTCATGCCGTTCAGCGCATCGTCGTAACTGACCATACGGGTTTGCATATGGTTTTTATCCGGGCACGATACCGCCAGCTGCCGATGTTGCTGCGTAACTTCACACGGGTCAGCAACGATTGCACCGCGAAAGTGAATGACGCCCCCTTCCGCAAAAGTGGCCGAATGCGCAGGAACGATAAAGGCAGAAACGAGCAGGCCCAAACCTGAAATAAGATGTGCAAAATTGTGGGTCACGATAGGTACTCCTCAATGAAAATCGTCCATGAGGGGCAAACGCGCTTCATTATGTTAACGAAGTGTCACGTTACGGAACATTACGACACAGTTCCTGATAACAGCATAGCTCAACGGCACAGACCCGCCACCTTCGCAACATATTGATATTATGAATGATTAGAGCGCGCGCCCTCCAGGCGACCACTGTTGTGATAAATGAAGTGCTTTTCCATCAGTGACGGTTACCACGATCGTTACCGTGTCTCCCGCAGAGATATTTAAACTCAAGCGCATTAAATCAATCGCCTGATTAGCGGGGATAAAAAGTGTGTTTTGCTGGCGGGATGAACTTTGTCCACTCTGCCCTTCGCGCAAAGAAACAATCTGGACCTGACAATCACACGATTCCGTCAACGTGACCTGCGGAATAATGGTGGTCATATTGCCCTGCTGTGAGGTTTGAAAGGTTATCTGGCTCGACAGCGCGGCGAGGAGAATTAAGGTATTCATAATTAACTCCCGAAAAAAAACAGGGCATCAGCCCTGTTTTTTGTAGCACAGATGTCAGTATCAGTACTGATGAGCTGTCGCGTGGTTACCAAAGCCAATCTGGGTAACGTTGACGGTGGAGTTAGACGCCGTCTGGTCTACCAGTGCGCCGTTAAGGCCACCGTACTGGCTGACATTCATCACGGAATCTTTACTGTTCCACTGATCAAGTGTCGCACTGTTGCCAAATCCGTTCTGGGTCAGGTTAATGCTACTGTCGTCAGACCCCTGGCCAACGTCAGCGCCGTTACCGCCACCGGTCTGGCTAATATTCAGAACTGAATTTCTGGCATCAGTCTGCAGGGCCAGCGCGGAGTTACCGCCACCATTCTGGTAAATATTCAGGGTTGAATTTGGGCCACCGTATCCGCCATGACCATGTCCATGACCCCATCCGCCCTGATTAATCATACCAGCCATAGCACTACCAGAAACTACGATTGCTGCAAGTGCTGCCACTTTGATAAATTTCATGGTAAACCCCCATCGGATTGATTAAAGTCGTCGCGAAATAACTAGCGTTGAATAACGCGAATTGCCATCTGCGACTGTTTCTGCACTACAACTGCGGTTTTCTGCGTACCGTACTGCGTAATATTTGCTCTATTACCCGACCCTTTCTGGATAATTTTTGCACTATTACCATATCCATCTTGCGTAATACCTGCATCGTTCCCGTTACCGCTCTGATCGATCCAGGCAATATTGTAAGTCCCTGATTGATCAACTCTCGCTCTGTTGCCTGCACCATCCTGGGAAACGACTGACAAGAGTTTCGACCCTTCCTGGCGAATCTGAGCGTCATTAAATACGCCCTGTTGACCAATAATGGCTGCCTGATTTAATGATGAACGACTTAATTCATTAACCGCAAAATTATATTCAGCATTCGCCAAATCAGTATTAGCCGCGGTTACAAATCCAGGCACACCCAGTAATGTAAACATCAAAAATAACGATGTGTTTTTCATGTTGTCACCCTGGACCCGGCTACCTGAAAACACCCTGTTCGTATTTCGTGTTAAACGACTCGTTTTTTGTTAACGCGTCGTTACGGTGAAGAGTATGTCCGCTGAAACATTTTAAATATCTCACCCGCGTGGCTTATTTTTATTTCTCAGGTCACCACAAAGTCTTAATTTGCAGAAAAAATACACATTACACAGGCTGGTTTAATTTTTTATAGAATATTTATGCGCGTTGT
>NZ_JTLF01000175.1:0-29136 GCF_000798855.1 Enterobacter sp. ZOR0014
AAATCTGCAGGTTCACAATTCTCATTCTTAAGAGTAAAGTGGACATTCATTTCTTTCGATCTAACTAATACACACGGCACGTCATTGAAATATAATATATTTCTTTGACATGATGGTATGTCATTGCATTAGGTTATAAATTTTATGAATTCTACTGAGAGCTCTACCTTTCAAAACAGCGCCCTTTCTTTAGAACAAAAACTTGAAAAAGCCAGGGCTGAACTTCTGGATTTGGGGGCAAGAAACCGCTTACTAAACATTCCGCGATCGAAGAATACACGTTTCTTGGAAGTGATTGATGAGCGTTCTGAACTGGTCTACAACCTTCTGTTTAATGAAAAAAAAACGTTCACATTTTTGCATGGTAAATCAGGTAAAGAAGACGACCAGGAGACTGAAGATGGTCTTTCAGACGAAAAAGCTTTTATTTATCAATTTGATGAAAAAAATACCGAAATCAAATCGCAGCATCTTGATACTAAACTGCAGACTCGTTTAACCCCTAAAGGGTTGCAAACTCGATTACTTGATTTGTACCACGACTCCAAAACGCTTGAAGAGGAGCAAGGCGCAAACATTCTTTTCCTGGCACTGGGCACATTGAAGTGGGTAGATCCCGCCAATAAAGAGAATGTCCGTTATGCTCCTCTGATACTAGTGCCAGTAAGTCTGGAACGCGGTAGTGCTGGAGAAAGATTTAAACTAAAAGCACGTTCAGAAGACATCATTCCTAACCTCTCTTTGGAAGCATTCCTTGAACGCGTACATCAGATCACATTACCTGTAATGCAATCTGATGATGATGAAATTAACATAAGTAGTTACTTTGAAGCTGTACAGCAATCAATAGCATTGAAAACAGACTGGGAAGTTATAACAAATGACATCATCCTTGGTTTGTTCTCATTTTCTAAATTTTTGATGTATCGAGATCTCGATCCTGCAAACTGGCCCGATGATGAAGCTATTACATCAAAATATCTTATTCGCGCCCTCATGGAAGAAGGGTTTGATGAAAGCGACGGACTACTTTCAGAAGACAGCTCTATAGACCACCTTATCACGCCTAAAGATATGCTTCATATTATGGATAGCGATAGCTCTCAAACGCTGGCGATCCATGAAGTAAGGAGAGGTAAAAACCTTGTCATACAAGGACCTCCTGGCACGGGTAAGTCACAGACAATAGCCAATATTATTGCGTCGGCTATTGCGGATGGAAAAACAGTACTTTTTGTTGCAGAAAAAATGGCAGCTCTTGAAGTCGTCAAACGCCGTCTCGACCAAACAGGAGTCGGTGATGCCTGTTTAGAACTTCATAGCAACAAGGCCAATAAACGACTTTTACTCGAGGAGTTGAAGCGAGTATGGGATTTAGGTTCGCCCCGCGGTGAATTTCCTGATGAATTAATTGAGAACTTAACCGAAGCTCGTGACTCCCTGAATGCCCACCCAGCGCGCCTCCACAAAGTCTATACACCTTCGGGTTTGAGCCCTTATCAGGTGATTGGGCAATTGGTAAGATTGCGTCAAAATGAACAAACACCTACGGACTTCATTCTTCATGGCTTCGATGAATGGAGTAATAACGATCTGATAAAACGGCTGGATCTCGTTAAAGAGCTTATTGAACGAATTGAGAATATTGGGTTACCCCATAATCATCCCTGGAATGGTGTCAAACGAGAATCCGTTTTACCGGGTGAACTCGATCGCCTGATGCCAAAAATTACTACGTTGTTACACAAAGTACATGACTTTCATAACACTATAGCGACTTTAGCTGTACGAGTTGGAATAACACCTGAACCAGTACTTTTCAACGAGGCGGACAAAATTTTTCAGATTGCTAACCTCATAAATCAGGCACCTGAGTTAGAGGAAGCTGCACTAGTTAATCCCGTCTGGTCTAACTCTCTTTACGAAATAAAAAGTCTAATTGAGCAGGGTACAACGTATCAAAATAATTTCGAGGAAATCAAAGACCTGCTTCATGATGAACAGTTTGATACCCCTCTACTTGAATTCAGAGATGAATTGCAAACAGTCCCAGAGGATCTTTTGCCAGATGCCTTCTCAGCTGCAAGAGCATTACTACCACTATTACCGCAAATTCAATTAACAGTGGCCCATCTGACGAAAGAGCTAGGTACTGAATCTCTGTATCGTTCATCTCAGGAAATCAATAATCTGATTGAACTCAGCATACGCGTAGCTGATGCCCCCGATGCGAGCCCGCAAGCTTTTGTCGCTTCCGTATGGGAGCATGGTGTCGAACAAGCCAAAGAGTTGGTCAATTCAATCGCTGATTTACATTCTTTGCGTCAGAAAATCGATCCCCATGTTTCGGAGACCATATGGGATACCGAACTCACACAAATTCGTCATAACCTTGTGATACATACTGGGGTGTTCAAAATACTGAACAGCGAATGGCGTCGTTCACGTGCACTTGCTCACTCCCTCATTCGAAATACAAATCAACCTATTCAGCAGCAAATTGAGCTTTTGGATAAGGTTATTCAGGCGCAAGCGCTACGAAAAAACATCGCCAACGCTAGCGAGTTTGGGAACAGTGCGTTTGGCTCACATTGGCGTGGTGAAAACAGTGACAGCAGTGCTCTGAAGGCATTAGTAGAATGGATGGCAACGCTTAAAGATGTTGGTTCAGAAGCACGTTTACTGGCGAGCCAACTGTCTGATCGTGAAACGTTGAGGCACTTTAGCCAGAAACTGGAGCAGCTTCTTAATCAAGCCGATATTGAACTGAAACAACTTTGGAAGGCTTTTGGCGCAACTGCAGAATCCTGGTTTGATAATCATTATTCTATTAAGCGTGTTCCATTAAGCTATGTTGAAGCTATGGCTCAAAAACTTAGCCGTATAGATTCAACATCGCAACAGGTGTTTAAAGATCCGGCAGATCGCCCTGGTGAACGTCTGGCGCTGGTCAAGAAGATTATCGCATTGCAATATCAAAAGAAGGCCATCGAATCCCAATACGAATTGGGAAGCGCAGCATTGGGTAGTACATGGCAAGGTACACTGTCCAACTGGCAAAATATCGTTAGCGATTGTACATGGATTGAAAAACACGGTGACTTACGCTTCATATGCGCGACCGTAAACGATCGTGGTGAGTTACTGAACTCCGCTAATCAACTTTCAGCGACACGTGTCTCTATCATTAACGAACTTGAAAATCTGGCCAATGAACTCGAATCGTCCACCGACGAATTCTTCCATTTGGATAATCAGCATTTACGTATCGATAGTGTCCTGCAAAAACTAACCTCCTGGACTGAAAATGCCGAACAACTGTCTAAATGGGTTGCCTGGCAACACCGGCGCAACCAGGCAAATAATTTGGGACTCTCAGAAGTTGTAGAACGGCTTGAGGATGGGCGCTTACCATTATCAACTTGTTATAGCTCGGTCGAATATACCTATTATGAATCGCTGTTCAGTTTAATGGCTAAAGAGACACCGTCTCTTTCCCGCTTCGACGGTGAACTTCATAACCGAAAAGTGCAGTACTTTGCCGAAATGGATTTACGCCGTATAAAGAGCTCAAGTATTGAGGTCGCTCGGGCACACCATCGTCGTATTCCTTCAAAAATCGGAGCGGCAGGTCCGGTTGGAGTCCTGCGTGCCGAAATGGCGAGGAAAAGAGGCCATATGCCTATTCGCCAATTGATGCTTAAAGCGGGCCCGGCAATTCAGGCAATCAAACCGGTCATGATGATGAGCCCACTCTCTGTCGCACAATTCTTGATCCCAGGTAAGCAAAAATTTGATTTGCTCGTTATGGACGAAGCCAGCCAGATTCAGCCTGTCGATGCCATAGGTGCAATTGCGCGCTGTCAGCAAGTTGTTGTTGTCGGGGATGAAAGGCAATTGCCGCCAACCAGTTTCTTCTCTCGTATGACTGAAGCCAGTAACGATGATGGGGATGAAGATTCGACGCAAGTAGCAGATATCGAAAGCATACTTGGATTATTTGTTGCCAGAGGCTTGCCACAGCGAATGCTCCGCTGGCATTACCGTAGTCGACACCAGTCGCTTATTGCGGTTTCTAATAGTCAGTTCTACGAAAACAAATTGTTTATAGTACCAAGCCCATACACTGAAGAGGCGGGTATGGGCTTGCGATTCCATTATGTTGAAAACGGTGTTTTCGAATCAGGTGCAGGTAATGCCAACCCTATTGAGGCAAAAAGAATTGCTACCGCAATTCTTGAGCATGTACAGCAGAATCCCGAATTGTCACTGGGAGTCGCAACATTCTCGGTTTCACAACGTAAGGCTATTCAGGATGAATTAGAGGTTCTTCGCCGTTTAAATCCTCAATATGAGGATTTCTTTAATTCCCATCCAGGAGAGCCATTCTTCATTAAAAACCTGGAAAATATCCAAGGTGATGAACGTGATGTCATCATGATCTCTGTAGGGTATGCGCGTAATAAACAAGGCTATCTGGCAATGCGATTTGGCCCTCTGGGTTCGCAAGGTGGTGAGCGACGGCTGAATGTGCTGATTAGCCGTGCAAAACGTCGATGTGAGGTTTTTGCATCGATCACCGATGAAGATATTGATCTTGAGCGAGCGAAAGGTGTTGGCGTAATAGCGTTCAAACTATTCCTTCAATATGCCCGTACAGGACGCTTATCTATGTCCAAAGTTTCCGGGCGTCCGATGGATAGCGTATTTGAAGAACAAGTCGCCTCAGCACTTCAGAACCGAGGCTATCAAGTACACCCGCAAGTAGGAATTGCTGGCTTCTTTATCGATCTAGCAATTGCCGATCCTGAATTACCGGGACGTTATCTTCTCGGGATCGAATGTGATGGCAGTGCTTATCATTCCTCTCGGTCTGCCCGAGAGCGTGATCGTTTACGTCAAGCCGTTCTTGAAGATCATGGTTGGATAATACACCGAATCTGGAGTACGGATTGGTTCCAAAGACCAGAGGAACAATTGCAAAAAGTTATTGATGCTATTGATAATGCAAAAGCAGAACTGAATAGCAGAGCAGAACATACATACGGGCGTTCCCGAGCTGTTCCTGTTGATATCGTGGCAGTGGAACGAGAAGACGTTATTGAGGTTGGTTTTGATAGAACTGATTCCGCTAATGACCAGTCTGTGAGTTATGAAGAAGCACAGCCCGAAGCCAATCTTTCATATGCTTTACATGAAACACCAACCGGCATACTTGCTGACATGGTTGAAAAAATAGTCTTCACAGAATCTCCTATCCATATTAACGAAGTAATAACTCGTCTTCGCTCCGCATGGGGATTACAACGGGCTGGTGCACGGATAGAAAGCGTTGTTAGTCATGCTGCTCAAATTGCCTGCAGGAAAGGTAATATTTATAAGGAACATGAATTTTTCATACACAAGGAAGTAACTATTCGACTTCGTAACAGACAGAACGTCTTATCTGCAGGCTTGCGTAAACCAGAACTGATCGCACCTATAGAAATCGCTTCGGGTATATTTGACATCGTTAGCGCAAGCCTGGGAGCAACTGAAGATGAAATCATTACATCTGTCTCAAGGATGCTTGGTTTTAAATCAACCAGTAGTGTTCTTCGAAAAGTGATCTCCGATGTTATTGAGCTGGAGATTAAAGATAACCGTCTTAAGCAACAAGATGGTTTGATAGTCATCGGAGATACCGCTTCTATTCAAAATGCTGTCTAATTCCTGAAATTCGATTAACTCTTCTGCGGGGGCCACCATTATTCTGTGGAGCCCCCGCCTCAAATTGGCCCAACCAATCCCCCTTTTCTTTCTTTCCTGGTTCACAATTCCATTATTTCCGCTCACAAAACCATTGCCACCCCATAACATCTGATTAACCATTCATTGTCATTAACCCTACAACACAACATTGGCAGGACCACTTTTACATAACCTGTGATGCAGAGATGAGCGGAGACTCACCCGCCGCGCAGGTTATCTGGTCCCCAGGAGACCTGCATGAGCCTCTGGCAACAAAACTACGACCCGGCCGGAAATATCTGGCTGTCGAGCCTGATCGCATCGCTTCCGATCCTGTTCTTCTTCTTTGCGCTGATTAAGCTCAAGCTGAAGGGCTACCTTGCCGCGACGTACACCGTTGCCATCGCTCTGCTGGTGGCGCTGTTCTTCTACAAAATGCCGGTCGATCGCGCGCTGGCCTCCGTTGTCTACGGTTTCTTCTACGGTCTGTGGCCAATTGCGTGGATCATCATCGCCGCTGTCTTTGTCTATAAAATTTCGGTGAAAACCGGGCAGTTCGACATCATCCGCTCGTCGATTCTCTCCATCACGCCGGACCAGCGCCTGCAGATGCTGATTGTCGGCTTCTCCTTCGGGGCGTTTTTGGAAGGTGCCGCCGGATTTGGCGCACCGGTCGCCATTACGGCCGCCCTGCTGGTGGGCCTCGGCTTTAACCCGCTTTATGCCGCGGGCCTGTGCCTGATTGTGAATACCGCCCCGGTGGCATTTGGCGCAATGGGGATTCCGATTCTGGTCGCCGGGCAGGTGACCGGGCTGGATAGCTTTGAGATCGGCCAGATGGTGGGTCGCCAGCTGCCGTTCCTGACCATTATCGTGCTGTTCTGGATCATGGCGATTATGGACGGCTGGCGCGGCGTGAAAGAGACGTGGCCTGCTGTAATGGTGGCGGGCGGTTCGTTCGCCATCGCGCAATACCTGAGCTCAAACTTCCTCGGTCCGGAGCTGCCGGACATTATCTCGTCGCTGGTCTCGCTGGTCTGCCTGACCCTGTTCCTGAAACGCTGGCAGCCGGTACGTATTTTCCGCTTCGCCGACATGGGTGCCTCGCAGGTCGATCAAACCCTGGCACGCACGGGCTATACCGCAGGGCAGGTGATCCGTGCCTGGTCACCGTTCCTGTTCCTGACCGCAACGGTAACGCTGTGGAGCATCCCGCCGTTTAAAGCCCTGTTCGCCCCGGGCGGCGCGCTGTACGACATGGTGATTAACATCTCCGTGCCGTTCCTCGACAAAATGGTCGCCCGCATGCCTCCAGTCGTGCATGCCGCCACACCGTATGCCGCGGTCTATAAGTTCGACTGGTTCTCCGCCACCGGGACCGCCATCCTGTTTGCCGCGATCCTTTCCGTGGTGTGGCTGCGCATGAAGCCTGCCACCGCGGTGCAGACCTTTGCAGCGACTATTAAAGAGCTGATGCTGCCGATTTACTCCATCGGCATGGTGCTGGCGTTCGCGTTTATCTCGAACTACTCCGGCCTGTCATCGACGCTGGCACTGGCGCTGGCCCATACCAGCCACGCCTTCACCTTCTTCTCACCGTTCCTCGGCTGGCTGGGTGTGTTCCTGACCGGGTCAGATACCTCGTCGAACGCCCTGTTTGCTGCACTGCAGGCTACGGCAGCCCAGCAGATTGGCGTGTCGGATGTTCTGCTGGTCGCTGCGAACACCACCGGCGGCGTGACCGGGAAAATGATCTCCCCGCAATCCATCGCCATTGCCTGTGCGGCGGTGGGACTGGTCGGTAAAGAGTCGGATCTGTTCCGCTTTACCGTGAAACACAGCCTGATATTCACCTGCATGGTCGGGGTGATCACCACCCTGCAGGCTTATGTCTTAACCTGGATGATCCCATGATAGTGATGCCCAGACGCCTGTCCGACGAGATAGCCTCTCGCGTACGGGCGCTGATTGAAGAACAACAGCTGGAAGCGGGCATGAAGTTGCCCGCTGAACGCCAGCTCGCCGCCCAGCTTGGTGTATCGCGTAATTCCCTACGTGAAGCGCTGGCCACGCTGGTCAGCGAAGGGGTACTGGTGAGCCGTCGCGGCGGTGGCACCTTTGTGCGCTGGCAGCATGACGACTGGTCCGAGCAAAACATCGTTCAGCCGCTGAAGACGCTGATGGAAAATGACCCGGACTACAGCTTTGACATCCTCGAAGCGCGTCACGCCATCGAGACCAGCACCGCCTGGCATGCGGCCATGCGGGCAACCGAGGCCGACAAAGAGAAGCTCAAAGCCTGCTTTGAGGCCACGCAAAGCAGCGACCCGGATATCGCCTCCCAGGCTGACGTGCGTTTTCACCTGGCCATTGCCGAAGCGTCGCACAATGTGGTTCTGCTCCAGACCATGCGCGGGTTCTTCGACCTGCTGCAATCCTCTGTCAAACAAAGCCGCCAGCGCATGTACCTGGTTCCGCCGGTGTTTGCCCAACTGACTGAACAACACGAGGCGGTGCTTAACGCCATTCTGGCCGGTGATGCCGAGGCCGCACGCAAGGCGATGATGGCGCATCTCGGCTTCGTTCACACCACCATTAAACGATTCGATGAAGACCAGGCCCGACAGGCGCGTATTACCCGTCTGCCTGGCGACAGTGATATTTCCAGGGAGAACAAAGCATGATCATTTCAGCAGCCAGTGACTATCGCGCCGCGGCGCAGCGCATTTTGCCCCCGTTCCTGTTCCACTACATCGACGGCGGGGCGTATGCCGAATACACCCTGCGCCGCAATGTGGAAGATTTGTCAGAGGTGGCCCTGCGTCAGCGCGTGCTGAAGAATATGTCTGACCTGAGCCTTGAGACGACGCTGTTCAACGAAACGCTCTCCATGCCGGTCGCCCTCGCCCCCGTCGGCCTGTGCGGTATGTACGCCCGTCGTGGCGAAGTGCAGGCGGCGGCGGCCGCGGATGCCAGGGGTATTCCGTTTACCCTCTCTACCGTCTCCGTCTGCCCGATTGAAGAGGTCGCGCCGACCATCAAGCGTCCGATGTGGTTCCAGCTGTACGTCCTGCGCGATCGCGGTTTTATGCGCAACGCGCTGGAGCGCGCCAAAGCGGCGGGCTGTTCCACGCTGGTCTTTACCGTCGATATGCCAACGCCGGGCGCGCGCTACCGCGACGCCCACTCCGGCATGAGCGGCCCGAATGCCGCTCTGCGCCGCTACTGGCAGGCGGTGACGCACCCGCAGTGGGCGTGGGATGTGGGTCTGAACGGACGTCCGCACGATCTGGGCAATATCTCGGCTTACCTCGGTAAACCGACCGGGCTGGAAGATTACATCGGCTGGCTGGCGAACAACTTCGATCCGTCCATCTCCTGGAAAGACCTGGAGTGGATCCGCGAATTCTGGGACGGCCCGATGGTGATCAAAGGGATCCTCGACCCGGAAGATGCCCGCGACGCGGTACGTTTTGGCGCAGACGGCATTGTGGTTTCAAACCACGGCGGGCGTCAGCTCGACGGTGTGCTCTCCTCCGCACGCGCGCTGCCCGCCATTGCCGATGCGGTGAAAGGCGATATCACGATTCTGGCCGACAGCGGCATTCGCAACGGGCTGGACGTGGTACGCATGATCGCGCTCGGAGCCGACAGCGTGCTGCTGGGCCGTGCGTATCTGTACGCGCTGGCGACGTCGGGTCAGGCTGGCGTGGCGAACCTGCTTGACCTGATCGAAAAAGAGATGAAAGTCGCGATGACGCTGACCGGTGCGAAAACCATTAGCGAAATCAGCAAAGACTCTCTGGTGCAGGAGTTAAGTCGATTACCGGCGGCGCTGGCTCCCCTTGCGCAGGGAAACGCTGCCTGAATACCCCTCCTGTTAACACCGCTGTTCACGCGCCCGGTTCCCCCTTCGGGCGCTTTTTTTTTGCCAGAAATAACACTTAGATAACAAATTGAATAAGAAAATTTGACATATTTGCTCCCTCCGCAATTGTATAGACAAGCAAATACAAGAACACAAAAACAACATCACATCGGAGAGGAGCATATGACGTATTCAGGCAAGGTGGATATTCAGCAGGTGATCGATGAGAGTCCCTTTTCAGGGTTTCACTGGCTTCTTATCGTACTGGGCTTTCTGGTTCTGGCGATCGATGGATTTGATACCGCAGCAATGGGTTACATCGCCCCTACGCTGTCGGCAGAATGGGGGATACATAAACAGGATCTGGGGCCGGTGCTGAGCGCAGCCCTTCTGGGCTTGTCGCTGGGTGCCCTCATTGCAGGCCCGGTATCGGACAAGATGGGGCGCAAGCGCGTGCTGGTCTTCTCCTGCCTGTTCTTCGGCCTTGCAAGCCTGGGCACGGCCTGGGCGCAAACTCTGAATACGCTGACGCTGTGGCGCTTTCTGACGGGCCTTGGCCTCGGTGCCGCAATGCCAAACGCCATTACGCTGATTTCGGAGTTCGCCCCCCAGCGCTGCCGCGCCATGGCGATTAATACCATGTACTGCGGCTTCCCTCTGGGTGCCGCAGGGGGTGGTGCGATCTCTTCGTGGCTTATTCCCCACCATGGCTGGCGAAGCGTGCTGCTGACGGGTGCAATTGCGCCGCTGATTTTGACGCTGCTGCTGGCGCTGTTTTTGCCGGAGTCGGTGAAGTTTCTGGTGCAGCGCGGGAAGGAGGTCATGCAGATCCGCCGTATCGCCAGCCGGTTCAGCCGCAGCACCCTGGAGAGCGTTACCGGCTTTTTCCTGGCCGAGGAAAAAGTCGCTTCTAAGAAAGGGAGCGTGGCGCAGCTCTTCTCCATGCCCTGGCTGCCCGGCACACTGATGCTGTGGGTCACTTACTTTATGGGGCTGGTGATTTACTACGTCCTGCTGAGCTGGATGCCGACCCTGATGCAGGGGATGGGCTATGCGCTGGCGGAATCCGCCTGGCTCACCTCGCTGTTCACCTTCGGCGGTACCGCAGGCATTCTGCTCGCGGGCTGGATGATGGATCGCTGGGAGGCACACAAAGTGGTCGCGGGTGGCTTTGTGCTGACAATGGGTCTCATTCTGTTACTGGGCATTGAGCATAATCATATCGCCCTGTTTGGCGGGTTGATTTTCCTGATGGGGATCGCGATGAACGGGGCGCAATCGGGCATGCAAACCCTGGCAGCGACTTTTTACCCAACAGAGTGCCGCGCAACGGGTATTGCCTGGATGCAGGGGATCGGCCGCTTTGGCGGCGTGGCGGGAACCATGACCAGCGCTCAGCTGCTTTCCCTGCAGTGGCAGGCGGACAGTATTTTGATGATCCTCAGCGTGCCTGCCCTGGTCGCCGCAGCGGCAACGTGCTACAAAATGCTGCGTTGCCGTGCGCAGGAACCTGGCGTCGCGTAATTCCTCACTTTTCTGCTATTCTGCCCCCGCAATTAAGGGGGCAGCATGCTTAACATCGTTTTATTCGAACCAGAAATTCCGCCGAATACCGGCAATATCATCCGCCTGTGTGCCAACACCGGCTTTCGTCTGCACATCATTGAGCCGATGGGCTTTACGTGGGACGACAAGCGTCTGCGTCGCGCGGGGCTGGATTACCATGAATTTACTGCCGTCGTGCGCCATCATGATTACGCCGCGTTTCTGGAAAGCGAAAAGCCGCAGCGCATGTTCGCCCTGACCACCAAAGGCACGCCAGCGCACAGCGCCGTGAGCTATCAGGACGGTGACTATCTGATGTTTGGCCCGGAAACCCGCGGCCTGCCAGCCACGATTCTGGATGCCCTGCCCGCTGAGCAGAAAATCCGTATTCCGATGATGCCGGACAGCCGCAGCATGAACCTGTCGAACGCGGTGTCGGTGGTGGTGTATGAAGCATGGCGCCAGCTGGGGTACCCGGGCGCCATTCTCAGAAGTTAAATGCCGTCACCATACTCAAACGTATGGTGGATACCGTTGAAGTGCTGATCCATATCCATGGACGGCTTATCGCTGTCTGGTTTGCCGACGATACGCGCCGGTACGCCAGCCGCGGTGGTGTGCGGCGGAACCGGCTGGAGCACAACCGACCCTGCGCCAATCTTCGCGCCGCGTCCGACTTCGATGTTGCCGAGGATTTTGGCACCCGCGCCAATCATCACCCCTTCACGAATTTTCGGATGGCGATCGCCGCTGGTTTTACCGGTACCGCCAAGGGTAACCGACTGCAGGATCGAAACGTCGTCTTCAATCACCGCCGTCTCACCCACAACAATGCCGGTGGCGTGGTCGAGCATAATTCCACGGCCAATTTTCGCTGCCGGGTGAATATCGACCTGGAAGGTCACGGAGACCTGATTTTGCAGGAAGATTGCCAGCGCGCGGCGGCCTTCATTCCATAGCCAGTGGCCGATGCGATACGCCTGCAGGGCGTGGAAGCCTTTCAGGTATAGCAGAGGCGTAGAGTATTTATCTACCGCCGGGTCACGCGTACGCACGGCCTGAATATCACAGGCGGCAGAGGCGATCATTTCCGGGTCAGCGGCGTATGCCTCCTCCACCACTTCGCGGATGGCGATAGCAGGCATAATCGAGGAGGCCAGCTTGTTGGCGAGCATGTAGCTGAGAGCACTGCCAAGGTTTTCGTGTTTGAGTAGCGTAGCGTGGTAAAAACTGGCCAGCATAGGCTCACAGTCGGCCAGCGCCCGGGCTTCGGCTTTAATATTGTTCCAGACGATATCCAGTTCTTCACACGGCATTGCTTACTCCAGACGATAAGTTAATGACCAGCCAGTTCTGCGCTGGCTGGGTCATTCAGGTGACAATGGTTCCGACTACTTACTGCTGCGCTCGTCCTTGCGCGCACGACCTAATAAGGTCAATGCTGCCTCGCGCGCATTTTTTCCGCAATACAATACCTGATAAATTTCCTCGGTTATTGGCATTTCGACACCAAACCGGTGCGCCAATTCGCGGACTTCTTTGGTATTGCGGTAGCCTTCCACCACCTGTCCAATCTTCTCCTGCGCGCTTTTTACATCGCTGCCCTGTCCGAGCATCATGCCAAAGCGGCGGTTACGAGACTGGTTGTCGGTACAGGTCAGCACCAGATCGCCCAGACCCGCCATCCCCATAAAGGTGGCCGGATCGGCGCCCAGCGCCTCGCCAAGACGGGACATCTCGGTTAAGCCGCGGGTAATCAACGCCGTACGGGCGTTGGCGCCAAAGCCAATACCGTCAGACATCCCGGCACCGATAGCAATCACGTTCTTCACCGCACCGCCCAGCTGGACACCGATAAAATCAGGGTTGCTGTAGACGCGGAAGCTCTTGCCACAGTGCAGCAGATGCTGGAGATCGTCGGCGAAAGCCTGGTCAGTCGATGCCAGCGAGATCGCCGTCGGCAGGCCAGCAGCCAGCTCTTTGGCAAAGGTCGGACCGGAGATGACCGCCAGCGGGATCGCATCACCCAGCGCTTCGCGGGCAACGTCCTGCAGCAGGCGTCCGGTTTCCGCTTCAAGACCTTTGGTTGCCCAGACAATACGGGCATCCGGGCGCATCAGCGGCTTAATCTGACGCAGCACTTCGCCAAACACATGGCTCGGGACGACAATCAGAATGTTGCGGCTGGCCGCCAGCGCGGTCGCAAGATCGCTTTCCAGGTGCAGGGAGTCAGGGAACGGAACGTCCGGGAGAAACGCCACATTGCAACGGTCGTGCTGCAGCGTGGCGATATGTTTTGGATCGTGGCCCCACAGGACCACGTCGTGACCATTTCTTGCCAGCGTGATGGCAAGAGCGGTGCCGTATGAGCCGGCACCGATCACAGTCATTGAAGCATTAACAGTGCTCATCAGGCATCCTGATGTTGTTCAGCACCTTCGCCAGCTTGCTGCTGCAGATAGTTCATGAACAGCGCATCAAAGTTAACTGGCGCAAGGTTCAGTTGCGGGAATGTACCGCGAGAAACCAGGCTGGTGATGCATTCGCGCGCATACGGGAACAGGATGTTCGGGCAGTATGCACCCAGGCAATGCGCCATCTGGTTGCCTTCGATGCCGCCGATGGAGAAGATGCCGCCCTGCTGTACTTCACACAGGAACGCGGTTTCTTCGCCCAGAGAGGCGGTCACGGTCACACGCAGTACAACTTCATACACGTCATCTGCCAGTTGGGTAGATGCGGTATCCAGATCAAGTTTAACCTCTGGCTGCCAGTCTTTCTGGAAAACGTGCGGCGCATTTGGCGCTTCAAAAGAGACATCTTTCGTGTAGATGCGCTGGATCTGGAAAATCATTTCATTATTGCTTTGTTCTGACATGGAAAAACCCTTTTTAATTGTCCTAAAGTCTCTTAGCTCAGCAGCGGATCGAGTCCACCACGGGCGTCGAGCGCATACAAGTCATCACAGCCGCCAATGTGCTGCGCATCAATAAAAATCTGCGGAACCGTCGTACGACCACTACGTTGGATCATCTCTTCACGTTTAACCGCGTCACCGTCGATCGGCAGTTCCTTGAACGTGACGCCTTTGCTGTTCAGCAGCGCTTTCGCACGGTGGCAGAACGGGCACGTCGCTTTGGTGTAGATCTCAATATTGGCCATGACTGAACTCCTTATTTACCGCGAACCAAAGGAAGATTTTCCCCGCTCCAGCCGGAGATCCCTTCTTTCAGTACCGTTACATTTTCGAAGCCCGCTTTATAAAGCGCGCTGGCAGATTCTTGCGCCTGCATACCGGTTGCATCAACAACGATAATTGGCTGGGCTTTGTGTTTTTCAAGCTCACCCACGTTGTTCGCTTTGATTTCAGCTGGCAACAGGTTGATTGCGCCTGCAATGTGACCTTTACGGAAATCGTCACGCTGACGCAGATCGACAACGACGGCATCTTCTTTGTTGATCAGACGCGTCGCTTCACCACGGGTGATAACCTTAATCTTAGACGTCAGGCTCTTAAATGTGGTGAACAGCACAGCAGCCAGCAGGCCAATCCACGCGATGCTCAGAACCGGATGGCGGCTAACGAATTGCATAATTTCTTGCATGGAGGGTAACTACTCCCGACTAAGTGATAAAAAAACCAGGACAGGAGTATACCTGTGCGTTCTGGCAAATACAGCCAGCGACCCTAACCTAATCCATTTTCTGCGGCATGCCACCTAAAAAAATGCCTCAAAATGGTCCGGTCAGCGCCTTGCCCCTGCGCTTTCTTTGATCTTCTGCGGCTATTTGATCGATTCAGCTGTAGTAAAATTACGCAAATTTTGACTCTTGAGCATGAGGTTGTTGCAATGTCGGTTTCTAAAAAACCTATGGTACTGGTGATTCTGGATGGCTATGGCTACCGTGAAGACAGCCAGGATAACGCTATTTTCAGCGCAAAAACCCCGGTGATGGATGCGCTGTGGGCGAAACGTCCCCATACCCTGATCGACGCATCCGGTCTGGAAGTCGGTCTGCCTGACCGCCAGATGGGCAACTCCGAAGTCGGTCACGTTAACCTGGGCGCGGGCCGTATCGTCTATCAGGACCTGACCCGTCTGGATGTCGAAATCAAAGAACGCACCTTCTTCGCGAACCCGGTTCTTTGCGGCGCGGTAGATAAAGCCGTTGCGGCAGGTAAAGCCGTTCACATCATGGGCTTGCTCTCCGCGGGCGGTGTTCACAGCCACGAAGATCACATCATGGCGATGGTTGAACTGGCCGCCGAGCGCGGTGCAGAAAAAATCTATCTGCACGCCTTCCTGGATGGTCGCGATACGCCACCACGCAGCGCAAAAGGCTCTCTGCAAGCCTTCGAAGAGAAATTTGCCGCACTGGGCAAAGGCCGCGTCGCCTCCATCATTGGTCGTTACTACGCCATGGACCGCGACAACCGCTGGGATCGCGTTGAACAGGCCTATGACCTGATGACCCTGGCAAAAGGTGAGTTCCAGTTCCCGACTGCCGTTGAAGCCCTGGAAGCCGCATACGCACGTGATGAAAACGATGAATTCGTGAAAGCGACCGTGATTCGTGCTGAAGGCCAGCCCGATGCCGCCATGGAAGATGGCGATGCGCTGATCTTCATGAACTTCCGCGCTGACCGCGCGCGTGAAATCACCCGTGCTTTCGTCAACAGCGACTTCGACGGTTTTGCCCGTAAGAAAGTGGTAAACCTCGACTTCATCCAGCTGACCGAATACGCGGCAGACATCAAAGCCCCATGCGCGTATCCACCAGCCTCGCTGGCTAATACCTTCGGCGAGTGGATGGCGAAGAATGACAAAACGCAGCTGCGTATTTCCGAAACCGAAAAATATGCGCACGTGACCTTCTTCTTTAACGGCGGCGTGGAAGAGCCGTTCAAAGGTGAAGAGCGCATTCTGATCAACTCACCGAAAGTCGCGACTTACGATCTGCAGCCAGAGATGAGCTCTGCTGAGCTGACTGAAAAACTGGTCGCGGCCATCAAGAGCGGCAAGTACGACACCATCATCTGTAACTACCCGAATGGCGACATGGTCGGTCATACCGGCGTGATGGAAGCCGCCGTGAAAGCGGTTGAAGCACTGGATCACTGCGTTGAGCAGGTTGCAAAAGCGGTTGAGTCCGTAGGCGGTCAGTTGCTGATCACCGCTGACCACGGTAACGCGGAACAGATGCGCGACCCGGCAACGGGCCAGGCGCATACCGCTCACACCAACCTGCCTGTTCCGCTGATTTATGTCGGTGATAAATCACTGAAAGCAGTGGAAGGCGGCAAGCTTTCTGACATCGCGCCAACCATGTTGTCGCTGATGGGTATGCCGATCCCTGAAGAGATGACTGGTAAGCCGCTGTTCATCGTGGAATAATCCCTCCCCATGAGGGGAAAGGCGATTTTTTCAATCACATGGGTCGTGAAGCCGCTTAGGTTATCAGTCAGACCCCTGCTTTGCGCCAGCGCACTCAGCGCTGGCGTATTGCTGTGCGCCGCATCCGCCCACGCGGACGATCGCGACCAGTTGAAATCCATTCAGGCGGATATCGCCGCTAAAGAGCGTGCGGTACGCCAGCAACAACAGCAACGCTCCGCCCTGCTCGCCCAGCTTAAGCAGCAGGAAGAAGCTATTTCGGCCGCAGCCCGTAAGCTCCGTGAAACGCAAGATACCCTCGCTCAGTTGAATAAACAGATCGACGAGATGAACGCGTCGATTGCCAAACTGGAGCGCCAGCGTGATGCACAGGAGCGCAATCTTGCCGCACAGCTTGATGCCGCTTTCCGACAGGGTGAACACACCGGCCTTCAGTTAATCCTCAGCGGAGAAGAGAGCCAGCGCGGTCAGCGTCTGCAGGCCTACTTTGGTTATCTGAACCAGGCGCGTCAGGAGACCATTGCGCAGTTGAAACAGACGCGTGAAGAGGTCTCCACCCAAAAAGCTGAGCTGGAAGAGAAGCAGAGTCAGCAGCAGACGTTGCTCTACGAACAAAAAGCGCAGCAGGCGAAACTTGAGCAGGCCCGTAACGAGCGCAAGAAAACCCTTTCCGGTCTTGAGTCCTCCATTCAGCAAGGTCAGAGCCAGCTGAGTGAAATGCGTGCCAACGAATCAAAACTGCGTAACAGTATCGCCCGTGCCGAAGCCGCGGCGAAAGCGCGTGCCGAAAAAGAGGCCCGCGAGGCACAGGCTGTCCGCGACAAGCAGCAGGAAGCCTCCCGCAAAGGTACCACCTACAAGCCAAGCGAAAGCGAACGTTCCCTGATGTCGCGTACCGGCGGTCTGGGTTCCCCACGCGGTCAGGCCTACTGGCCCGTTCGCGGTACGCTTCTGCATCGTTATGGCGAACAGCTGCAGGGTGAGCTACGTTGGAAAGGGATCGTTATCGGTGCGTCTGAAGGTAGTGAAGTGAAAGCCATTGCCGATGGACGAGTGATTCTGGCCGACTGGCTGCAGGGTTACGGTCTTGTGGTAGTGGTTGAGCACGGTAAAGGCGACATGAGTCTTTACGGCTACAATCAGAGCGCACTGGTCAGCGTTGGCACACAGGTGCGCGCAGGCCAACCCATCGCCCTTGTGGGCAGCAGTGGCGGTCAGGGCCGCCCGTCACTCTATTTCGAAATTCGTCGTCAGGGTCAGGCGGTCAATCCACAGCCGTGGTTGGGAAGATAAGTTTTGCTTCAATTTCGTCGAATGGTTCTCTCCGTCGTCAGCGCGCTGGCGCTGGCTGCACCGGTATACGCAGGTAAACTCGCGATTGTGATTGATGACTTCGGTTATCGTCCGCACTATGAAAATCAGGTGCTGGCGATGCCGCCAGCCATCTCTGTCGCCGTCCTTCCGAATGCGCCTCACGCCCGTGAGATGGCGACCAAAGCCCACAACAGCGGACATCAGGTCCTCATCCATCTGCCGATGGCACCGCTCAGTAAACAGCCGCTGGAAAAAGATACGCTTCGTCCGGATATGAGCAGCGATGAGATCGAGCGCATCATCCGTGACGCTTACAACAACGTGCCGTATGCCGTTGGCCTGAACAACCATATGGGTAGCGCGATGACCTCCAGCCTGTACGGCATGCTAAAAGTGATGCAGGCGCTGGAACGCTACAACCTCTACTTCCTCGACAGCATGACCATCGGCAACAGCCAGGCGATGCGTGCCGCTCAGGGAACGGGAGTGAAGGTGATCAAGCGCAAGGTGTTCCTGGATGATACTCAGAACGAGGCCGACATTCGCGCGCAGTTCAATCGCGCCGTGCAGCTCGCCCGACGCAATGGTTCAGCCATTGCCATCGGCCACCCGCATCCTTCTACGGTGCGCGTTCTGCAGCAGATGTTGCCGACCTTGCCACCAGATATCACACTGGTACGTCCGAGCGATCTGCTCAATGAGCCGCAGGTCGATACGTCTCGCCCGGGTAGCGCACAACCACCCGCAACGCAGCCGCGTAACCCGTTCCGTGGCGTGAAGAATTGCAAGCTGAAACAACCGCCTGAACCGGTGCATGCAACCCGCTTCTTCGCGGTCATCAGCGAAAGCGTGAGCCAGAGTACGCTGGTGCAATACTTCCAGCACCAGTGGCAGGGATGGGGTAAGAAAGTATCAGTGAGCCATTCTCAGTGACAGGCGATTAAGGTAGAAAAATGCCGCAGCGACACAAAATTCTGCTCCTCGATACCGGTAAAGAATGGGGAGGAGGCACCAACAGTATGCTCGAACTTCTGAAGCGCATTAACCGCGAAAAGTTCGATATTACCTGTTGTTTTTACAGTGACTACAGCCGGGCCGAAGGGCAAACCATCGGCCAGGTGCTGAACAGTATTGGCATTCCCTTAATTGTCATCCCTCAACATAAGCAGCCCGCATGGGCGAAGATTGCCAAAGAATTGGGACGTAGCCTGCTGTTTTTCTCCCGCAGCGCCCGGAAGGCATTTACACGTCATGTTGATACGCTCTGGCGTATTCGACCCAACGTTAGCAAAATCGAGACGATTTTCAGGGATGGCGGTTTCGATACGCTTTATATGAACAACCAGCCGGGCTCTAACGAAGAGGGTTATCTGGCAGGTGCAAACGTGCATGCGCGGATAATCCAGCACTGTCGAATTGAACCTGTTTTGACCCCGCCGCTGGTGAAGCTGGTGAATACCCATGCCACAAAAATCATCGCCGTCTCACATGGCGTAGAACGCGTGTTAGTTCAGCATGGGGTCCGACCCGAGCTGTGTACGACGGTCAACAATGCCATCGACATCCATCAGCCTTTACCCGACCGACGCGCGATGCGTAATCGCCTGAACATTGATGACGACACGTTCGTGTTCGGCAGCATTGGCTCATTAATCCCTCGCAAAGCCAACCACCACACGCTGGAAGCGCTGGCACAGTTCAACCAGAAACATCCCGAGGCGAGGTGGAAGATGGTGCTGGTCGGTGAGGGGGCTGAACGCGGTGCGTTGGCGGCACAAGCTGATGCGCTGGGTATTGCTGAGCATGTGATTTTCACCGGTTTCCAGAACACGCCTTTTGACTACCTCGCGACCTTTGACGCGTTTATTCTGGCCTCGCAGAGCGAAGGCTTGCCCCGCGTCGTGCTGGAAGCGATGCTGCTGAATATCCCCGTCATTGGCTCAAAGGTGACCGGCACGGCAGAATTGATCGATCATGCATCGACCGGGCTGCTTTTCCCGTGGAGCGATGTGTCGCAACTTGCTCAACACCTGGATAATATCTGGCAGGATCCCGATCTGCGCACCCGGCTCGCCGCCGCTGCGCATCAGAATGTCTGCAACGTGTATGCCATTGAAAGCTATGTTAACGGTGTCGAGGCCGTTCTTGGCGCGCAATAACCAAACGAGAAGAACATGTTTAAATTCCTGAATGCTCGCTACCGCCACATCACCGGGCGACATAACATTCCCTACGCTTCCCTTCCGGTCACGCGCGATCTCGTGGCGGTTGACTCTATCGTGATCCCTTGCACCGGTGCGGATTTCGTCGAAGAGGCGTTATTGTCCGCGACCTTTGCAGAGCGATATGCCACCGACGTCAGCGAGATTGTGATTGTCAGCGATCAACCAGAATCCGCGTTTGGCAATCTGCCGCCGAAAACCCGCATAGTGACCCTCGACCTGCCAAAACGTGAAGAAGGTTATCGCTACAAGCAGATCTACCTTAGCCGCCTGGTGAAGCTTAACGCCCCGCTGCAGGCGCGAGGTGAAGGCGTATTGATGATCGATTCCGATCTCAACCTGCTGAAGATGCCAGAAATCAACATGGCCGAGATGCACATCTACTCCAGCTTCCGCCAGGGCAAAATGATTGCCAAGCTGGACGGCGCGCCAGCGGAGAAAGTCCCGGCGTATTACAAAGAGACGGTGCGCCCGTATCTGGTTGATCATGTTAACGGTGCGTTTCTTGCGGCCACTAAAAAGACCTGGCGCCGTATCTGCCCGCTGTGGCTCACGCTGTTCCAGGATACCTGGGAACTGATGGAAGACACGCAACCGCCGACGGATCAGCTGCCGCTCGCCGCGCTACTGGACATGCTGGATTTAAAAACGGTTAACCTGGGCGACTGGATGAACTGGCCGGTGTCCAAGAAGATTGGCGGACAGGAAGCCGTTGTGCCGAAAGAGGTGATTGGTGCGCACGGTGGTTTTCCGCTCTCAGAATGGCAAAAGTATCTTGAATCACCTGAAAACAAACTGTTGTTCAAAGGTCAGGACTATACCCGCAAGGTGCGTTACCTGACGGACGAAGAGAAAAAAAATCAGTAAAAAAAGGGGCCGCTGGCCCCTTTTTGATTACTTATCCCAGCTCAGGATCACTTTCCCAGACTGGCCTGAACGCATCGCGTCAAAGCCTTTCTGGAACTCATCAACTGAGAAGCGGTGAGTAATAATCGGGGACAGATCCAGACCTGACTGAATTAATGCCGCCATCTTGTACCAGGTTTCGAACATTTCACGGCCATAAATGCCTTTGATGAACAGCCCCTTGAAGATGACCTTGTTCCAGTCGATAGACATATCTGACGGCGGAATACCCAACATCGCGATACGGCCACCGTGATTCATGGTGTCGAGCATGGTGCGGAACGCCGGTGGCGCACCGGACATCTCCAGACCTACGTCAAAGCCTTCGGTCATGCCCAGCTCTTCCATCACGTCGGTCAGACTCTCTTTGGAAACATCCACCGCGCGGGTGACGCCCATTTTACGCGCCAGCGACAGACGGTATTCGTTCACGTCGGTGATCACCACGTTACGCGCGCCCACATGCTTCGCCACGGCTGCCGCCATAATGCCAATGGGGCCCGCGCCAGACACCAGCACGTCCTCACCCACCAGGTCGAAGGAGAGTGCCGTGTGTACCGCGTTACCGAACGGGTCAAAGATGGAGGCCAGATCGTCAGAGATATTGTCCGGGATTTTGAACGCGTTAAACGCCGGGATCACCAGGTATTCCGCGAAGCAGCCCGGGCGGTTTACGCCCACGCCAATGGTATTACGGCACAGGTGCGTACGCCCGCCGCGGCAGTTGCGGCAGTGGCCGCAGGTGATATGGCCTTCACCGGAGACGCGGTCGCCAATCTGGAAGCCTTTGACTTCCTGACCAACGCCAACCACTTCACCCACATATTCGTGACCGACAACCATCGGGACCGGAATGGTTTTCTGTGACCACTGATCCCAGTTGTAGATGTGAACGTCAGTACCGCAGATGGCGGTTTTACGAATTTTGATCAGCAGATCGTTATGACCGACTTCCGGCTCCGGCACGTCGGTCATCCAAATCCCTTCTTCCGCTTTCAGTTTGGATAACGCTTTCATCACACGTCCTCAGGCAATTACGCCCAGCTGTTTGCCGATGCGGGTAAAGGCTTCCACCGCACGTTCAATTTGTTCAGGCGAATGCGCCGCAGACATCTGGGTGCGGATACGCGCCTGGCCTTTTGGTACCACCGGGAAGAAGAACCCGGTGACGTAAATCCCTTCTTTCTGCAGTTCACGAGCAAATTGCTGCGCCACGACCGCATCACCCAGCATCACCGGGATAATCGCGTGGTCGGCACCGGCCAGGGTGAAACCTGCGGCGCTCATTTTTTCACGGAACAGACGGGCGTTCGACCACAGGCGATCGCGCAGCTCAGCGCCGGACTCCACCATCTCCAGTACCTTGATGGAGGCGGCAACAATGGCCGGCGCCAGGGAGTTGGAGAACAGATACGGGCGGGAGCGCTGACGCAGCCATTCAACCACCTCTTTACGCGCGGCGGTATAACCACCGGACGCGCCGCCGAGCGCTTTGCCCAACGTACCGGTGATGATATCCACGCGGCCCATCACGTCACAATATTCGTGGGAACCGCGGCCATTTTCGCCCACAAAACCGACCGCGTGAGAGTCATCGACCATGACCAGCGCGTCGTATTTATCCGCCAGGTCACAGACACCTTTCAGGTTAGCGATCACACCGTCCATGGAGAACACGCCGTCGGTGGCGATCAGCACGTGGCGAGCACCCGCTTCACGGGCCTCTTTCAGGCGCGCTTCCAGTTCAACCATGTCGTTGCTAGCGTAGCGGAAACGCTTCGCTTTACACAGGCGTACGCCGTCGATGATGGAGGCGTGGTTCAGGGCGTCGGAGATAATCGCATCTTCTGCGCCAAGCAGGGTCTCAAACAGACCGCCGTTGGCGTCGAAGCAGGAGGAGTAGAGAATCGCGTCTTCCATTCCAAGGAAGCTCGCCAGCTTTTGCTCAAGCTGCTTGTGGCTGTCCTGGGTACCGCAAATAAAGCGTACGGAGGCCATACCGAAACCGTGAGTATCCATGCCGTTTTTCGCTGCGGCAATCAGCTCAGGGTGATTCGCAAGACCTAAGTAGTTGTTCGCACAAAAGTTGATCACGTGGCTGCCGTCGGCAACGGTGATGTCCGCCTGCTGAGCAGACGTGATAATACGCTCTTCCTTGAACAACCCTTCCGCACGTGCGGTGTCGAGGTCGCTGTTTAACTGTTTGTAAAAATCACCACGCATTGCAATTCTCCAGACTCGGCAAATTTCGGGACATATTACCCAAACCTATAGTTCATGACGAGATGACGCAGTATCTCTTGTCGTTTTTGCAGCATAAATCACGTGTACCCCTACCGCATATCGGTGAATGGCTGAAGACAGGGCATTGTGATGATATGATAGAAACATTAGCGTTCGGGATTGTCCCCGGACTCCACACTTCAAAGGTTACCGTTATGATCATCGTTACCGGCGGCGCAGGCTTTATCGGCAGCAATATTGTTAAGGCTCTCAATGACAAAGGCATCACCGACATCCTGGTGGTGGACAACCTGAAAGATGGCACCAAGTTCGTTAACCTGGTGGATCTGAACATCGCTGACTACATGGATAAAGAAGACTTCCTTATCCAGATTATGGCAGGTGAAGAGTTTGGCGAGATTGAAGCCATTTTCCACGAAGGTGCGTGCTCATCCACCACCGAGTGGGACGGCAAGTACATGATGGACAACAACTATCAGTACTCCAAAGAGATCCTCCACTACTGCCTGGAGCGTGAAATTCCGTTCCTGTACGCCTCTTCTGCTGCCACCTACGGCGGGCGTACCTCAGACTTCATCGAATCCCGCGAATACGAGCAACCGCTGAACGTCTACGGCTACTCCAAATTCCTGTTCGACGAATACGTGCGTCAGATTCTGCCAGAAGCGAACTCCCAGATTGTCGGCTTCCGTTACTTCAACGTCTACGGGCCGCGCGAAGGGCACAAAGGCAGCATGGCGAGCGTGGCATTCCACCTGAATACCCAGCTGAATAATGGCGAAAGCCCGAAACTGTTCGAAGGCAGCGACGGCTTTAAGCGCGACTTCGTCTACGTGGGCGATGTGGCTGCAGTCAACCTGTGGTTCTGGGAAAACGGTGTGTCCGGCATCTTCAACCTGGGGACTGGCCGCGCGGAATCCTTCCAGGCAGTGGCAGACGCGACGCTGGCGTACCACAAAAAGGGCAGTATTGAGTACATTCCGTTCCCGGATAAGCTGAAAGGCCGCTACCAGGCGTTCACCCAGGCAGACCTGACTAACCTGCGTAAAGCTGGCTACGACAAGCCGTTCAAGACCGTTGCCGAAGGCGTAACGGAATATATGGCCTGGCTGAACCGCGACGCGTAAGTATGAGAATTCTGGTGATCGGCCCGTCATGGGTGGGCGACATGATGATGTCGCAAAGTCTCTATCGCACGCTCAAGGCGCGCTATCCCCAGGCGATAATCGACGTGATGGCACCCGCGTGGTGCCGTCCGCTGTTATCGCGTATGCCGGAAGTGAACGAGGCGATCCCGATGCCGCTCGGCCACGGTGCGCTGGAAATCGGCGAACGCCGCAAGCTCGGCCATAGCCTGCGCGAGAAGCGCTACGATCGCGCGTATGTCCTGCCGAACTCTTTCAAATCTGCCTTAGTGCCCTTCTTTGCGGGTATTCCGCACCGTACCGGCTGGCGCGGTGAAATGCGCTACGGCCTGCTGAACGACGCGCGGGTGCTGGACAAAGAGGCCTGGCCGCTAATGGTGGAGCGCTACGTGGCGCTGGCCTACGACAAAGGCGTGATGCGCAGTGCGAAAGATCTGCCGCAGCCGCTGCTCTGGCCGCAGCTTCAGGTTAATGACGGCGAGAAATCCCAGACCTGCAACGCGTTTGGTCTTTCGTCTGAACGCCCGATGATTGGCTTCTGCCCTGGTGCGGAGTTCGGTCCGGCAAAACGCTGGCCGCACTACCACTATGCGGAGCTGGCAAAACAGCTGATCGACGAAGGCTATCAGATTGTGCTGTTTGGCTCGGCAAAAGACCACGAAGCAGGCAATGAAATTCTCGCCACGCTCAGCACAGAGCAGCAGGCCTGGTGCCGAAACTTGGCCGGGGAAACGCAGCTCGAACAAGCTGTTATTCTGATCGCCGCCTGTAAAGCCGTGGTGACCAATGATTCCGGCCTGATGCACGTCGCTGCCGCGCTGGACCGCCCGCTGGTCGCGCTGTATGGTCCAAGCAGCCCGGACTTCACGCCGCCACTGTCGCACAAAGCGCGCGTCATTCGCCTGATTACCGGCTACCACAAGGTGCGCAAAGGCGATGCCGCAGAAGGCTATCACCAGAGCCTGATCGACATCACGCCGCAGCGTGTTCTCGAAGAACTCAACGAACTGCTGTTGAGCGAAGAAGGGTAACGGATGCGGGTATTGATCGTTAAAACCTCCTCTATGGGTGATGTTCTGCATACGCTGCCTGCGCTGACGGACGCGATGCAGGCCATTCCGGGCATCCGTTTTGACTGGGTGGTGGAAGAAGGCTTCGCGCAGATCCCTACCTGGCATGAAGCAGTAGACCGCGTGATCCCGGTGGCCATTCGCCGCTGGCGCAAAGCATGGTTCTCCACACCGATTAAAGCCGAGCGCACCGCCTTCCGCGAAGCGGTTCAGGCGCAGCGTTACGACGCGATCATCGACGCGCAGGGGCTGGTGAAAAGCGCCGCGCTGGTGACGCGTCTGGCACACGGCGTAAAGCACGGCATGGACTGGCACTCCGCCCGCGAGCCGCTAGCGAGCCTGTTCTATAACCGTCGCCACCGTATTGCAAAACAACAGCACGCGGTAGAGCGTACCCGTGAACTGTTTGCAAAGAGTCTTGGCTATGTAAAACCGGAATCCCGGGGCGACTACGCCATTGCGCAGCACTTTTTGCGCAATACAGACCCCTGTACTCAGCCTTATCTTGTCTTCCTCCATGCCACAACGCGCGACGATAAACACTGGCCGGAAACGCACTGGCGAAGACTGATTGAACTAATGCAACCTACCGGGATCCATATTAAACTGCCCTGGGGCGCTGAACATGAGCGACAGCGTGCAGAACGTCTGGCCTCCGGTTTTTCGCACGTTGAGGTATTGCCCAGACTCACGCTGGCGCAGGTGGCCGCAGAACTGGCGGGGGCGAATGCCGTCGTTTCCGTGGATACAGGATTAAGCCATTTAACCGCAGCGCTGGATCGCCCGAATATTACGATATTCGGCCCGACCGATCCGGGTCTGATTGGGGGCTACGGTAAAAACCAGCACCAGATGGTCAGCCCAACGCAACACACGAAGGATATTAGCGCAGATGCTATTTTTTCATTTTTACAGGGCAGCCATCGGCTTTCTGACAGGGATATTTAACCCATGAGTTATGTATTTCTGCTGATTTTACTCTTTCCGGTGAAACTCATCCGAAAGCTGTTTCGCAAAGACACAGGTAAAAACCTGGTTATTCAAACAGCAAAAATCGGCGATTTTGTTAATGCAACGCCCCTTCTGGCATACCTGCAAAAAAGCGACGTACTTATTAGTCGCAGCGTAGGTGCACTGGCGAAGCATGATGAGACGATCGACGAGATTTTTTTCATCGAACAGCATAAGCGTAACCTGTGGCGAAAGCTCTGCTTTGCCTGCCGGATCATGAACCGCTATGACAATGTGTATCTTCTGCAGCCTAACAGCGTAAATCTTTTTTTTGCCTCCGTTTGTAACGCCAAAAACAAACAGTTCTTAAGCACATACACACGCAGGTGGTATCACGGAATTTTCTATGCAACGGCAGACGGTACCGTTGAACACGGCAAAAAGACATTGTCGGTGACGAACTATCTCAAGCTTGCCGACCGCACGCTGACCTGGAAAGACTCACCAAAGCACGCCACCAGACCACTTTTTAAACCCGCGACATATCCGGCAATCCTTGATAAACCCGGCGTGATCCGCATTGGCATCAGTATTGCCGCAGGAAATAAAGCGAAAACCGTCCCGCCGGGCATCTGGAAGCGGATTGCCGATCATCTCGCCGACCTGCCCTGCGAGTTTTATGTGTTTGGCGCCCCGAACGAACAATCGTGGATGGATGATATCATCCGCGCGTATGGCGAATTGCCCAACTTCATTAATCTGATTGGCAAAATCTCGCTTGAAGAACTCCCGTGGGCCATTTCTAAAATGGATTGTTATATCGCGTCCGACTCAGGAAATGTCTACGTTGCCGATGCGGTGGACGTGCCGGTAATCTTACTGTTTGGACCTTGTTGCCACTATGAACAGCGTCCGCTTGGCAACGTACTGCTGGTTGGGAATGATGACAATATTTGCTCGTATGTTTTTGAGACTCGCTATTACTTCTCACAAAGCCGGGAAGAACTCTTCTCTGTAACAGATGAATCGCTGGACAACATTAGACATTTCATTTGCGCGTTACCAACGGCTAACGCGGCCGCATATACCGTTGATGCCCAGGGAAACTAATTGTTATGGCTTTTCTAAGCATCATTATTGCCGCACATAACGCCCAGGACACGCTTGACGCAACGCTACAAAGCCTGCAAAACGCGATTGATAATGCGGGCGATGATGTAGAAATCATTATCTTTAATGACAGTTCCAATGATTCCACACAGGATATTATTGAGACGTGGTTGCCAAAGCTTCCGAATGCGCAATCCCGATACGTTGAGTACCGTAACGTCGGTCATGTTCGAAACAGCGCACTCTCTCTGGCGTCAGGTGAGTACATTACCATGCTGGATAGCGATGACCGATTGAAACCGGGCAGCATCCGGGACGCCGTGGCATTTCTGCAAGCACAGCGGCCTGATATGCTCCTGACGCGCCTGCTGGAAATACGCGATACGCAAAAAATCACCGCTGACTGGCATGGGTTCTCTCCCGTTGCTTTATCACAACACGAGGCAATAACGCGTTTCCTGCAGCATAAAGACTTTCAGGCGCACCTCATCGGGCAATTCGTTCATCGGAAGCTGTACGAAAGCAACCCGATCCCTTCAATGGTCTGTTATGAAGATTTCGCCGTGTTTCCCGGCATGCTGATGCAATCGAGTAAAATAGTCTTCCAGCGGAAGGGGCACTATTATTACATCAAACGTAACGATAGTTTATCGAGCCGTCTTGACGCCAGTAAAATCGCTACGCTTGTTGAATGCACATTACAGATGGAAAAGATATTCCCGCAATCATTCAGGCATCTCATTAATTGCCACTGGTTTGATATTTACAGTAACCATCGACAATATCTGACCGACGCGCAACTCAAACTGGTTATGCAACGAGTAAAAGCACTTTATTCGTTCTCTTTTTTCTTCTCCAGCGATGTTCGTTTCAGCTACAAAAAAAGGGTTATTGAGGCATTATGGAAAAAGTAAAACTGCGGCTCTATCAACTGACGCTTATTTTGAGCCTCATTTCGCTTGCGCTGGCGTTACTGAGCTCAGGGAAACAGCGTGAATTCTTCTATATTGCGGTTTATGCCAGCATTATCGGCCTGGCGTGCGAATATAAAAAAATCACCCTTCGTCCCTTTTCGATTGCGCTACCCATTTTGCTGATTGGGTTGCTCAATCTTGTCTGGTATATGGCCTATGAATATCATAACGAAGGCTTGAACGCTTATAGCGATTACCTTGGCGCCAGCAAGAAATTGATTTTGGCGAGTATTCTCGTTTTCTATCTTGACCGGTTCAAATCTTATATTGATAAAACAGCCTTCCTGAAATATTTCTTGTATGCCTCTGGTGCAGGATTTGTCCTTGCTACTGGTTATGGCTTATGGCAAGCGTCACAGGGTATGGAACGTGTTGAGATGGCCATCAATCGTCCAACCGTGTCGGCCTATGTTTACTCCGTACTGTCACTGGCGTTTGTATACAGCCTTTATCTTCAGAAAAACAGAAAGCTGTATGTGGCCGCAGGGCTCACCATCTTGATATCTTATTTCGTCATACTTTTGACGGCTACGCGCGCCGCAATGGGATTATATTTGCTCCTGGCGATTGTCCTTACACTCTACCACTTCAGAAGAATCCATCTGAAATCAACGCTGATTTTCTTATGTATTGTGGCAGGTATAGTGGTTGTGAGTTACAA
>NZ_JTLF01000004.1:0-222 GCF_000798855.1 Enterobacter sp. ZOR0014
GAAAACGCTCCAGCTTGCCCTGCGTCTGCGGATGATAAGGCCGGGAATGGCCCCCCCGGATACCCTGGCGCATCAGCCACAGCTCCAGTGCCGTCCAGGTCCCGGTGGTGTCGCCCCAGGGGGAGCCGTTGTCCATCGTTATCCGCTCCGGCAGGCCATAGCGTTCAAACACGCTGACCAGCTGCTGCTGCACGGTCTCACGCCGTTCATCGGTACAGTGTG
>NZ_JTLF01000259.1:0-14760 GCF_000798855.1 Enterobacter sp. ZOR0014
CCTCTCCCCGTGGGAGAGGGTCAGGGTGAGGGCATCAGGCCGCACTCACTCACCCCACCCATACGAAAATGTTATTTGCATCACAATCCAAACTGCAAATTAATGTGGATTGCATTTTTTTGCGGGAGGTAACAAAACATATCGTTGCCAACTGATAGAATTGCATCAAATAACAACCCTGAATGTTCCAAAAACAACATATCTCCCGCTCACTTGTGAGGAAAGTAACATGAACCTTAAGCTGCAGCTTAAAATATTGTCGTTTCTGCAGTTCTGCCTGTGGGGTAGCTGGCTGACTACACTCGGCTCCTATATGTTTGTGACGCTCAAGTTCGATGGTGCGTCAATCGGTGCCGTCTACAGCTCGCTGGGTATCGCGGCGGTCTTCATGCCAACACTGCTCGGTATCGTGGCGGATAAATGGTTAAGTGCGAAATGGCTGTACATGCTTTGCCATCTGGTGGGCGCGGGGACGCTGTTTATGGCGGCCGAAGTGACCACGCCAGGGGCAATGTTTATGGTGATCCTGCTTAACTCGCTGGCCTATATGCCAACGCTTGGGCTGATCAACACCATCTCTTACTACCGCCTGAAATCTGCCGGGATGGATATCGTGACCGATTTCCCGCCAATCCGTATCTGGGGCACCATCGGCTTTATCATGGCAATGTGGGGCGTGAGCTTCGCAGGCTTTGAACTGAGCCATATGCAGCTCTACATCGGTGCCGCGCTCTCCGTGCTGCTGGCGATCTTCACCCTGACGCTGCCAACCATTCCGGTTTCAAACCAGCAGAAAAACCAGAGCTGGAGCACCATGCTCGGTCTGGACGCGTTCGCGCTGTTTAAAAACAAACGGATGGCGATCTTCTTTATCTTCTCCATGCTGCTGGGCGCAGAGCTGCAGATCACCAACATGTTCGGCAACACCTTCCTGCACAGCTTCGATAACAATCCGCTGTTTGCCGGAAGCTTTATCGTTGAGCATGCGTCGGTGATGATGTCCATCTCTCAGATCTCTGAGACGCTGTTCATCCTGACCATCCCGTTCTTCCTGAGCCGCTACGGCATCAAGAACGTCATGCTGATCAGTATCGCGGCATGGATGTTGCGCTTTGGTCTGTTCGCCTACGGCGACCCGAGCGCATTCGGCACCGTACTGCTGGTGCTGTCGATGATTGTTTACGGCTGTGCCTTCGACTTCTTCAACATTTCCGGTTCCGTATTCGTGGAAAAAGAAGTGAAGCCTGAAATCCGTGCCAGCGCACAGGGCATGTTCCTGATGATGACCAACGGCTTCGGCTGTATTCTGGGCGGCGTGGTGAGCGGTAAAGTGGTAGAGATGTACACCACCAACGGCATCACCAACTGGCAGCCGGTGTGGCTGATCTTCGCCGCATACTCGCTGGTGCTGTTCTTCGCGTTCATCGTGCTGTTCAAGTACAAGCACGTGCGTGTGCCGAACGGTGCGCAGCCGATCGCGCACTAATCTTTGGTGTGTTGTGCCCGGTGGCGCTAACGCTTACCGGGCCTACAAAACCCAACCGTAGGCCGGGTAAGGCGAAGCCGCCACCCGGCTATTTTATTCCAGACAGCACCCACCCCACCGACAGCAAATCCGCGCTGCCCCCCGGACTCAGATTGCGTTCTATCAATGCGATATCCATTTTAAGCAACGCTTCGCGGTCCCAGCCGTTAGCCAGCAATTCCCGCGCGTAGTCCTGAACGTAGCGCAGCCCTTCCATGCCACCGCGCGACACCAGATTGCTGTCCTGATTGACTGACATCAGGCGTAACAGCAGGCTGTGAAGCGACCGTCCGTTCCACTGTGCCAACGCCTTACGCACCGTGGCAAAGCCGCTTTCCGCCTCACCGCGCGCGCCGGTTAAGCCGTGCTGCTGAAACTGCCGCTCGCCCGCCGTCGCCTGCCCGCTGCGCGCGGCCAGCTCTCGCGACACCAGCCCGCGGCAGATGTTACCCACCTCACAACAGAGGCTGTCCGCAGAAAGATTGTTCACACGTCCGGCGGCGAAGCACAGTAAACCCAGGGCAAAAATCCCGCCTTTGTGCGTATTCACGCCGTTCGTCGCGGCGTACATCGCCTGCTCGCAGGCCATCCCCATTGGGCGGATAATCCGTAGCTGTGCGTCAGCGGGCTTATCCGCATGCGCGTTACCAAGTTCAGCAAAGCGCGCAAACCACGGCGTAATCGCCGCAATGCTGCGGGCAAACAGCGCGTGGTCCATATCGCGGTGGGAACCGTTATTGAGCTTGTCCACCAGCCCCGGTTTGGGCGTCAGCTCCAGCTCCTGCCACAGTGCCGCTTCGGCAAGCGCGGGCACGTCCGCAATGCGGGGTTTAGTCGCGAGCAAACCAGTCATCAATCATCTTCTCCACCCGGGAAACCACCTGCTCAACGGGATGGTTCCGCGAGCGGGAACAGGCATGCGCAGGTTCGTCGCAGATCAGGCAGCGTCTGAGATTTGCCCCCAGCGACTGACGCCCGACGTGGCCATGCTGAGGGCAGATAACATCCAGATCCCACAGCCTGCCGAGCGGGTGCGTCTGCTCCAGATCCGCGCAGTGCGCTTTAATTTCCGCTGCCGGATGAGCCACGCACCACAGGGCCTCGGGCCCGGTCGGAAGCCACAGCACCTGACGGTCCAGCACCTGCCAGCGGTTCTCCCATAGCAGCTGGTCGCACGTCTGGAGCGCTACGCCCATGGTGTTGCGATAGCGCAGGCTGTCTTTAATTTCCCCTGGCGTGACCAGCGTGAGGGAAATCACCGGTTGTTGATAGTGCTCAAGCATGTCAGCCTGACGCGCTGCGCGGCGCTCTTTCGCCGCCAGCAGTTCGTCCAGGCTGACACCCGTCCGCACGGGTGTCGCTACTGTCATAATCACTCCTTCACCTGTCGCACGGTGTCGATCACGCTGCCGTCGCGGTAGCGGATCACCCCGACGATTTTGTCGGTAAACTCAATCGGCTTTGGTACGCCCGTCAGCGATATCACCCGTTCATAGAGCGCGTTGATATCCACAATCTTCAGCCCGGCAGCTATCAGCCGCTCACGCACCTCCGGGCGAGCCGGGTTAACCGCAATGCCGTGATCGGTGACCAGCACGTCGATGCTCTCACCCGGCGTGAGGCGCGTGGTGACGCGCTTCACGACCGTCGGAATGCGGCTGCGCAGCAGCGGCGCGACGACGATGGTGAGGTTCGCCGCAGCGGCCACGTCGCAGTGTCCGCCGGACGCGCCGCGCATCACGCCGTCGGAGCCGGTGATGACGTTGACGTTGAAATCAACGTCGATTTCGAGGGCGCTGAGGATCACCACGTCGAGCTGGTCGCAGCTTGCCGCCTTGCTGCCGGGGTTGGCGTAAACATTGGTGGAGATCTCCACGTGGTTCGGGTTGCGCGCCAGAGACGCCGCCGCCTGGCCGTCAAAGCACTGGGTGTCGAGCAGCTTTTCGATGAGCCCCTTCTCGTGCAAATCCACCAGGCTGCCGGTGATGCCGCCAAGCGCGAAGCGCGCCTTCACGCCGCTGCGCTCCATTTTCTCTTCCATAAAACGCGTGCAGGCGGTCGCCGCCGCGCCGGAGCCGGTCTGCATTGAGAAGCCCGGGTTAAAGTAGCCGGAATGTTCAATCACGTCCGCCGCATAGCGGGCGATCATCAGCTCGCGCGGGTTGCTGGTGACGCGCGCCGCGCCAACGCTGATTTTCGCCGGGTCACCGACGCTCTCAACCTGCACGACGTAGTCCACCTGGTCCTGCACCAGGCTGGCGGGCATATTGGGGAACGGCACCAGTTCTTCGGTCAGCAGCACCACCTTGCGGGCAAAGTGCGCATCCACCATGGCGTAGCCCAGCGAGCCGCAGCAGGATTTACCGTGGGTGCCGTTGGCGTTGCCAAACTCATCGCTGCACGGCACGCCGAGAAACGCCACGTCGATATTCAGCTCGCCGTCCTGCAAGAGCTTCACGCGCCCGCCGTGGGAGTGAATTTGCACCGGCTCGTCCATCAGCCCGTGGGAGATGGCATCCGCCAGCCTGCCGCGCATTCCGGAGGTGTAAATCCGGGTGATGACGCCGCTTTCAATATGCTCGATCAGCGCGTCATTGCAGGTCATCAGCGAGCTGGAGGCCAGCGTCAGGTTTTTGAAACCCATTCGCGCCAGCAGCGCCACGACGGTGTTGATCACCCGGTCGCCTTCGCGAAACGCGTGGTGGAAAGAGATGGTCATCCCGTCCTGCAGGCCGCAGCGCTTCACCGCCTCTTCAACGGAGGCGCAGAGTTTGCGGCTGTGCTTCGCGTCAGCATCCGCCAGCCACGGCGTCGCGCTGTGGGCGGTATCAAACGGTTTTAAGCCCCGCAGATGGGGGAAATTCATATGGAGAAGTTCAGTCTGGTTCATTCTGTCATCCTTACCGACGCACGCCGGAGGCCGCCGCGCGCTCCAGCACCACCTGCGCGTGGTTAATAATCGGTGCATCCACCATTTTGCCGTTGAGCGACACCACGCCCAGGCCGTTACGCTCGCCCTCTTCTGCCGCCTCAATCACTCGCTTCGCGTGTTCCACCTCTTCCTGCGTCGGGGCGTAAGCGTTATGCAGCAGGTCAATCTGGCGCGGGTTAATCAGCGATTTGCCGTTAAAACCCATCTTGCGGATCAGATCGACCTCGCGCAGGAACCCGGCCTCGTCGTTAACGTCTGACCACACCACGTCGAAGGCGTCGATACCCTCCGCGCGAGCGGCGTGCAATACGGCGCAGCGGGCGTAGAACAGCTCGGTGCCGTCGCCGCGCTCGGTCTGCATATCCATCACATAATCAAAGGCGGCCAGCGCGATGCCGATGAGGCGCGGGGAGCTGCGGGCAATCGCCACGGCATTTATCACGCCAATGGCCGATTCAATCGCCGCCATGACGCGGGTAGAGCCGACTTCGCGGCCGCACTCGCGTTCAATACGCGCCAGGTGCCCCTCCAGCTCGTAGATATCGTCCGGGGTATCGGTTTTCGGCAGGCGAATCACGTCCACGCCCGCCCGCACGGCGGCTTCCAGATCCAGCAGGCCAAACGGCGTGCTCAGCGGGTTAATGCGCACCACGGTTTCGATATCCTGATACATCGGGTGCTGTAGCGCGTGGAACACCAGCATGCGCGCGGTGTCTTTCTCGCGCAGGGCAACGGCGTCTTCCAGGTCAAACATGATGGAATCAGGCCGATAGATAAAGGCGGTGGAAAGCATGGCGGCGTTGGCGCCCGGCAGGAACAGCATACTGCGGCGGAGTTTGCTCATTTCAGCGCCCCCCAGTTGATGGTTTGATCATCGGCGGCACGCATCAGCGCGCTTTGCAGGCGGGCGCGAATAACACAGTCCAGCGCCCCTTTATCTTCAATAATGATGAGTCCCTGGTGCACGTTCATGGCGCGCAATGTGTCGTTGACCACCTGGCGAATCTGCTCGCCAAACTGCTTAATCACTTCACTGTGGATGACTATCTCCAGCTCGCCGTGAGCGGGAGCGATTTTCACCATCAGGTCGCTGGACTCCTGCGTGCCGGCCAGCGCCTCCCTTACAATATTCATGATAAATTCCTGGTAGTTATGCGACTTCGGCACTCGCACGGTAATGCGTTTCGAGATGCGCGAAGGTGGAGTCCGGGACAATCTCCCGGATCCGGGAAAACTGCTGTGTCTTGAGTAAACGGCGCACTTCGGACGCGGAAATGGCGTTGCCGGTGGCCTTGATGCGCGGCATTTCCACCACCTCAATATGCGAGGCCAGCAGGTCGTGCAGCGTCTGGTTGTACTGCCGGGTGATATCGCAAAAGGGCTCCGAGCCGATGAAGCGGTGGGTGATGCCCAGCGCCGGGGCAATAAAGTCCCGGAAAATCAGCACGTCGATTTCACTCCACGCCTGCTGCACTTTGCCGGTCTCCTTCAGGAAGTAGGCCGGGAAGGTGGCGCGGGAGATGATGTACTGCGAGCCTTCATGCACCACCACATTCGGCAGATGCGCCACGCCCGCCCGCACCATCTCAATGCGCGCGCTAAACGGGAAGAACGACGCATCTTCACGCACCACGAAGAGATGCAGCGCATCGCACTGCTGCGCCGCCTGCTCCACCAGATGGCGGTGGCCGAGGGTGAAGGGATTGGCGTTCATCACTATCGCGCCAATGTTCTCCCCGCTTTTGCGCTTCGCGCGCAGGGAACGGCAGTAGCGTTCGATCCCCTGCGGGGTGTTCTCCATCAGCACCGCGTTGTTTCCGCTCTGGGCAATCGGCCAGAAGCCACTGCGGGCAAAGCGCTCCCGGTTGCACGGACGGGTGCAGAGGAAGAGGTGAAAATGGCCGCGCTCCAGCGCCGCATTTTCCACCTCAGCCAGCAGCCGCGCGCTGAGGTTCTCGCCGCGAAGCTGCTCGTTGACCGCCACGCATTTGATGACGTTGGCGGCAAGCCCTGCGCAACCCACCAGCTGCGAGCCGGACCAGGCTTCGACAAACAGCGTGATGTCGTTGTCCAGGCCCAGGCCGCTGTCTGCCAGCAGGTAGCGGATCTGGCTTAGGCGTTCCGGATGCTTCGCCACCAGAGTGTGGCGAAAATCGATGGGTTGACTGTTCATGCCATTTTACTCAGTGTGCTGCCGCAAGCCCGACGGCGGGCGCTTCCACGATCACGTTGCTCAGATGACCGATATGCTCGATCTCCACCTCAATGCGATCGCCCTCTTTCATAAACAGCGGCGGGTTACGCTTTTTCCCCACCCCGCCCGGGGATCCGGTGATGATCACATCGCCCGGGCTGAGGCGGGTGAAGGTGCTGATGTACTCGATCAGCTCCGCAACCTTGTGGATCATGCTGCTGGTGTTGTCTTCCTGCACCATGCGGCCGTTCAGCCAGGTGCGGATTGCCAGCTGGTGCGGATCCGGGATCTCATCCGCCGTCGCCATCCAGGGGCCAAACGCGCCGGTCTGACGCCAGTTTTTTCCGGCTGTAAACCAGGTGTGCTGCCAGTCACGGGCGGAGCCGTCCATGTAGCAGCTGTAGCCCGCCACGTGGCGCAGCGCGTCGTCGCGGCTGATGTTCTCCCCACCTTTGCCGATGATCACCGCCAGCTCGCCTTCGTAGTCGAATTCACTGGAGTGGCGCGGCTTCAGCACCGGTTCGTTATGGCCGGTCTGTGAATCAGGGAAGCGGACAAACAGCGTCGGGGCCGGGTTATGCTGGTCAAACTCCTTGCGCTTGTCGGCGTAGTTCATGCCCACGCAGAGAATTTTTTCCGGCTGCTCAATCACCGGTAAGAAGGTGATAGCGCTCATCGGCACGTCCACCGCGTCGTTCAGGTAGCGGGTGGCCTGCGCCAGCCCGTTGCCCTCCAGCAGCGCCTTGAGGTCGCTGTAGCGGTCGCCGAGACGGCGGCCTAAATCAATCACGCCGTCGGCCTGGACGATGCCGTAGCTGCGTTTTCCCTGGTATAAAAAGCTTGCGAGTTTCATTGTTCTTTCCTGAAAACTTAAACGAGGAAGTTGCCCAGAATCAGCAGAGAGACAGAGACGTTAATCGCTCCGCCGATACGGGTAGCAATCTGGGCGAACGGCATCAGGCTCATGCGGTTGCCTGCGGTCAGGATCGCCACGTCGCCGGTACCGCCCTGCCCGCTCTGGCAGCAGGAGACGATGGCGACATCAATCGGATGCATACCGATCTTTTTGCCGACGAAGAAGCCGGTCGCCACCAGCGCCGAAACGGTGCTGACAATCACCAGCAGGTTGCTGACGGTGAACGCCGCCACCAGTTCGTGCCATGGGGTGATAGCCACGCCGACGGCGAAGAGGATGGGGTAGGTCACGGAAGTCTGGAAGAATTTGTATACCACCTGCGAGCCCTCCAGCAGGCGCGGAGAGGCGCCGTTGCAGAGCTTCACCAGCACCGCCATAAACAGCATGCCGACCGGGGCTGGCAGGCCAATGAGCTTGTGGCCGAGCATGCCCAGCATGTAGAGCAGCACCGCCAGCAGAGCGCCAGAGGCGATTGTGGTCACGTCCGCTTTACCAGAGAACGCAGGCTGAGAGACGGTGGTATCGGCATTGGCGCGGTTAGGCATCAGCTGGCCTTCACCGGTCAGGTGCGGGTAGCGCTTACCAAGCTGGTTCAGGCAACCGGAGATAATGATCGCGGTCAGACCGCCGAGCATCACCATCGGCAGCACGCGACCGAGCGCTACGCCCTGGTCCATGTGCAGCAGGGTGGCATAACCGATGGAAAGCGGAATTGCGCCTTCCCCGACGCCGCCCGCCATAATGGGCAGAATGATAAAGAAGAAGATCTGGAACGGCTCCAGGCCCAGCGCGAGACCAACGCCCATCCCCACCAGCATGCCGACAATTTCACCGCACAGCATCGGGAAGAAGATGCGCAGGAAGCCCTGAATCAGCACCGTGCGGTTCATGCTCATGATGCTGCCGACGATAATGCAGCAGATGTAGAGATAGAGAATATTGGTGGATTTATAGAACTTAGTGGTGGACTCGACCACCACATCCGGCAGCAGGCCGTAATAGACCAGCGCGGAAGGGATAAAGGTGGCGCAAATCGCCGCCGCACCGAGCTTGCCGACAATCGGCAGGCGCTTGCCAAACTCACCGCAGGCAAAGCCGAAGAAGGCCAGGGTCGCTACCATCACCACGATGTCGCTCGGCAGCTTTCCGCCCAGACAATCAATCGCAATCAGTGCGCCCGCCAGAACAAACAGCGGCAGAGGGATAATCCCGATTTTCCAGGTATCCATAATATGCCACCAACGCTCTTTGAGCGAGGGTCGCTGAATTTCAATCGGGTCGTGGGTAACAGAGAAAGAATCGTCAGTTGTGCTCATAATAAGCCCCTTGGTTATTTTGTGCGTTCAGCTTAGAGTCACAAAGGCTTACTTTATGTGAGGGATGACATATTAAAAGCGAAGTTTTAATGGCCACTATGGTTTTAATGGTTTCTTTTATTTAATGTGATTTATGCCTTATTTATTATCGTGGTTTTTATGGTTTCTTTTCTGAATTGAACAAACAAATAACATTTATTCATATAGCCTGAACGAGGTAAGCCCTCAGGATAAATCTTTTACAGCGCCCGCTGTGCAAGGGATCACAAGTTTTCGGCAAAGCGCAGGCGGCCATAGAAAAAAAGATGATATATTGGCGATCTTTGTCGCTACCTTGCGTGATAGTTATGAAAGTCTCTTTCCAGATTAAGTTGTTTATTTCGCTGGTTGCCTTTTTCTCAGTGCTTTTTGCGTTGCTGGGCGGATATTATTATGCCGATGTCGGTAAGCAGCTTTATCAGGAAATGAGTGCGCGCGCAAAAATACAGGCGGAGGAGATTGCGCTTATTCCGTCATTACGCAATGAAGTTGAACAAAAAGATATCACCGCGATCCATGATTTTATGCAGAAAATGGCTGCCCATAGCGATGCCAGCTTTATTGTCATTGGAGATAACACGGGAAAGCACCTTTTTCATTCCGTCTTTGCCGACAGAGTGGGCACGACGCTGGTTGGCGGCGACAATGAGGCCGTCCTGCAGGGGAAAAGCACGACAACCATCCGTAAAGGCGGACTGGGTATTTCGCTGCGCAGTAAAGCCCCTATCTTCAACGATGCCGGGCAGGTTGTTGGCATTGTTTCCGTGGGCTATCTCACCAGCTACCTGGATACCATTACCGTCAGTAAAGTGGTCAATATCCTGATTGCCGCCGTGCTGCTGCTTTTGGCCCTCTTTATCTTCTCCTGGTTCTTTACCCGCAGTATAAAGAAGCAGATCTTCTCCCTCGAACCGCGAGAAATCGGCCTGCTGGTACGTCAGCAAAAGGCGATGATGGAATCTATCTACGAAGGGGTGATTGCCATTGATAACGAGCGGCGCATAGAAGTGATCAACCAGGCGGCGCGCAAACTGCTGGGGCTGAGCCAGCCGGCGCGTGAACTGCGCGGACAGTTGATAAGCCAGGTGATCGACCCGGTCCCGTTCTTCGACACGCAGACGATGCTGGCTAAAGATACCCACGATGAGATTTGCCGTTTTAACGATCTCACGGTGATTGCCAGCCGGGTTCACATCATGCTTGAGGGCTCGCTACAGGGCTGGGTGATCACCTTCCGCGATCGCAACGAAATCGACTCTCTGAGCGCCCAGCTCAGCCAGGTAAAGCGCTATGTCGATAACCTGCGCATTATGCGTCACGAGCAGTTAAATCGGATGACCACCCTCTCCGGCCTGCTGCATATGAGCCGCTATGAGGAGGCGATTGGCTATATACAGGCGCAGTCGGAACATGCCCAGGAGCTGCTGGACTTTATCTCGTCGCGCTTCAGTTCCCCCACCCTGTGTGGCCTGCTGCTGGGAAAAGCCGCCCGCGCGCGGGAAAAAGGCGTCGAGCTGAGTTTCGACCCGGCCTGTCGGCTGGATAAGCCGTTCCTGCCGCTTGGGGAGCAAGAGTTGATTTCGATTATTGGTAACCTGCTGGATAACGCCATCGAAGCAACACAGCGCTCGCCGCTTCCCCATACGCCGGTGGAAGTGCTGATAAAACTCAGCGAGCAGGAGCTGATTATTGAAGTCGCCGACCAGGGCGTAGGCATTAAACCGGAGATCCGTGAGCGGATCTTTGAACGCGGCATCACCACCAAAACACGCGGCGATCATGGGATTGGTCTGTATCTGATCGAAAGCTACGTTACGCAGGCTGGCGGCGCGATAGAAGTTGCCGATAATACCCCACGCGGCGCCATTTTCTCATTGTTTATCCCGGCCTCGGGAACCGTCCGGCAACTGGAAGACACCGACTATGCAACATGAACTTATCGACGTACTGATTGTTGAAGACGAGAACGAACTGGCACAGCTGCACGCGGAGCTCATCAGCAAACACCCGCGTCTGAGACTGGTGGGGATTGCCTCGTCACTGGCCGACGCGCAGGTTCAGCTTGAGCGTAAACAGCCTCAGCTGATGCTGCTGGATAACTATCTGCCGGACGGCAAAGGCATCACCCTTATCAGTAACCCGATGCTGACCCGCGCCAACTGCTCGGTGATTTTCATCACCGCCGCCAGCGATATGGACACCTGCAGCCAGGCCATCCGCAACGGCGCATTTGACTATATCCTCAAGCCGGTTTCCTGGAAGCGCCTCAGCCAGTCGCTGGAGCGCTTTGTGCAATTTGCCGAACAGCAGCGCGTCTGGAAGATTGTCGATCAGCAAAACGTCGATTCACTGTATCAACTCCAGGCGAAGAACTACCGCCAGGACAACGGCAGCAAAGGGATTGAGGAGAATACGCTGGCCCGGGTGCAGGCGCTGTTCAACGACAAGGCGACGCACTGCTTTACCGTGGATGAGGTGGTGAGCGAAACGGGGTTGAGTAAAACCACTACCCGGCGCTATCTGGAGCACTGCGTGGAGGCGGGGTTTTTGAGCGTGGAGATGCTGTACGGGAAGATTGGGCATCCAAGGAGGATGTACAAGCGTAGTGCGGTTTGATGAAACGTTCCCTCTCCCTGTGGGAGAGGGTTAGGGTGAGGGCAGCAGCCCGCACTACCTCAACACATACCCATACAGCCGTTTAATCCCGTCCGCATCCTTCTCGCTGTATACCCCCTGCAGCTCCGGCGAGAAGCCCGGCAGCAGGTTGATGCCCTCTTCCAGCGCCAGGAAGTAACGCTGTACCGCCCCGCCCCAGACTTCACCCGGCACCACGCACAGCACGCCAGGCGGATAGGGCAGCGCCCCTTCGGCAGCAATGCGCCCTGCGGCATCCCGTATGCGAACCAGCTCCACCTCTCCGCGAATATAGGCCCGGTTTGCATCCTGCGGGTTCATTACCACCTCAGGCAAGCTCTCCTTGCGGAACATCGCCTTCTGCAGATCTTTTACGTCAAAGCTGACATAAAGATCGTGCATCTCCTGACACAACTGGCGGAGGGTGTAATCCCGGTAGCGCACCGGATATTTCTGGTAGATGGTCGGCAGTACGTCCGACAGCGGCGTATCGTCTTCAATATGCTGCTCGAACTGTCCCAGCATTGCCACCAGCTGCGCCAGCTTCTCGCTGCTTTCAGCTGGCGTCAGCAGGAACAGGATTGAGTTGAGATCGCATTTCTCCGGCACGATGCCGTTTTCGCGCAGGTAGTGCGCAAGAATGGTCGCCGGAATGCCGAACCCGGTATATTCCCCGGTTTCCGCATCAATACCCGGCGTGGTCAGCAGCAGCTTGCACGGGTCGACAAAGTACTGCTCGCGGGCATAGCCCGCAAACCCGTGCCATTTCGCCCCCGGCTCGAAGCTGAAGAAGCGGCGCTCGCTGGCAATGGCGTGCGTCGGATGATCCTGCCACGGCCGCCCCGCCACCACCGGCGGGATAAACGGCTTAATCATATGGCAGTTGGCAATGATCGCCTTGCGCGCCTCAATGCCCAGCTCAACACACTCCGCCCACAGCCTGCGCCCACTCTCGCCTTCATGAATTTTGGCATTCACATCCAGCGCTGCAAACAGCGGATAAAACGGACTGGTGGAGGCGTGCAGCATAAACGCATTGTTCAGCCGCTTATGGGGGCAGAACCGCGCCTGGCCACGAATGTGGTTATCCTTTTTATGGATCTGCGACGTTTGCGAGAACCCGGCCTGCTGTTTGTGCACCGACTGGGTCACAAAAATGCCAGGATCGTTCTCGTTCAGCTCCAGCAACAGCGGAGACGTTTCCGCCATCATCGGAATAAATTGCTCGTAGCCCACCCAGGCAGAGTCAAACAGGATGTAATCACACAGATGGCCGATCTTGTCGATCACCTGACGGGCGTTGTAGATCGTGCCGTCATAGGTGCCAAGCTGGATGATCGCCAGGCGGAACGGACGCGCCTCGTCGGCTTTCTCCGGCGCAGCCTCGCGGATAAGATCGCGCAGGTACGCGTCATCAAAACAGTGCTCGTCAATCCCGCCAATAAAGCCAAATGGATTACGCGCAGCCTCAAGATACACCGGCGTGGCCCCTGCCTGAATCAGCGCCCCGTGGTGGTTAGATTTATGGTTGTTGCGGTCGAACAGCACCAGATCGCCACGCGTCAGCAGCGCGTTGGTCACCACCTTGTTGGCCGCCGACGTGCCGTTCAGCACGAAGTAGGTTTTATCCGCATTGAACACTTTCGCCGCGAACTTTTGCGCATGCTTGGCGGACCCTTCGTGGATCAGTAAATCCCCGAGTTTCACGTCAGCATTGCACATGTCGGCACGAAACACGTTCTCACCGAAGAAATCAAAGAACTGTCGTCCCGCCGGATGCTTTTTGAAAAACGCCCCGTGCTGGTGACCAGGACAGGCGAAGGTGCTGTTACCCATCTCCACGTACTGGCTCAGGGTGTCAAAAAACGGCGGCAGCAGATTCTCTTCGTAACGGCTGGCAGCAGTCTCCAGTTCCAGAAACTCCTGCGCTTTCCCCGAGATGACCGCGGTAGCACCGTCAGGCACGTCCGTTTGCTCCTGCGAGAAAATAAACACCGGTAGCTGAAAGCCCGTGCGTTTCAGCAACGCGAGAATACCGCTGCGACTTTCAGCAGTTGTCATGACGACTGCCGCCACATCGGTAAAATCCGTGTTATCCAGCGTCACCTTTTCACGGTGGGTTGAGACAGTGGAGAGCAGCTCGCGGCTGACGGCAATTTTCATGGTTTTCATAGGCGCTAGTTACCCTCACCGAATGGCGAGACAGGGAGGAGAAAATTCGCGCAATAATGTCACCTTTTATTTTTAGGTGCAAGAAGGAATCAATATGCACAAAACCTTCCAAAGCTAAGCGTAATGCCCGCTTTGCGTGTCATAATCATGCAATACCAATGATTAAGTAACAGGAGTTAGCGGTGGTAATTGGACCCTTTATCAACGCCGGCGCAGTGCTGCTGGGCGGTATACTTGGCGGCGTGTTAAGCCAGCGGCTACCGGAGCGTATTCGTACCTCCATGCCGTCTATTTTTGGCCTGGCCTCGCTGGGCATCGGCATCCTTTTAGTCATCAAATGCGCCAACCTGCCCGTCATGGTGCTGGCAACGCTGCTCGGCGCGCTGATTGGCGAATTTTGCTATCTGGAAAAGGGCATCAATAACGCGGTAGGCAAAGCCAAAAACCTGATTGCCCGACCCGGTAAGGCGAAAAACGGTTCGCACGAGTCGTTTATTCAGAACTACGTGGCGATCATTATTCTGTTTTGTGCCAGCGGCACCGGGATATTCGGTTCGATGCAGGAAGGGATGACGGGCGACCCGAGTATATTAATTGCGAAAGCGTTTCTCGATTTCTTCACCGCCACCATTTTTGCCACCACGCTCGGTATCGCCGTCGCGGCAATTTGCGTCCCGATGCTGCTGATTCAGCTGGCACTCGCCACCTGCGCCACGTTGATTCTCCCGCTCACCACGCCGGCGATGATGGCAGACTTTACTGCCGTCGGCGGCCTGCTGTTGCTGGCGACCGGGTTACGCATCTGCGGGATTAAGATGTTTGCCGTGGTGAATATGCTGCCCGCGCTGCTGATCGCCATGCCGCTCTCAGCGCTCTGGACGCGCTTTTTCGCTTAAGAGTGCGGCGAAATGGCGAGAGATTGCGCAGTCCGTAACGAAAACAACATTTTTCGTTGACGGCAGGAAGCAGATCAGGTTTAATGCGCCCCGTTGCCCGGATAGCTCAGTCGGTAGAGCAGGGGATTGAAAATCC
>NZ_JTLF01000081.1:0-26770 GCF_000798855.1 Enterobacter sp. ZOR0014
ACAAGTGTTCACTATGTCCCCGGACTGTACACCCACAGGGAGAGGGAGAACACCCAGCCCGTAGGCCCGGTAAGCGGAGCGCCACCGGGCGATGAGACTGCACGGCGGCCTGATGTCCTCCCCCAAAGGGAGAGGGAGAAACCGTAGTGAGTACTTACATTACCGCAGCAAATGCCTGTGCCACGCGATGAACGTTGCTGGCATTGAGACCCGCGACGCACATGCGGCCGCTGGCAATAAGGTACACGCCGAACTCGTCGCGCAGACGGTCGACCTGCGCGGCGCTCAAACCGGTGTAGCTGAACATCCCGCGCTGCCTGATCAGATAATCAAAGTTATGCCCCGGTACCGCCTCTTTCAGCACGTTGACCAGCTCCTGACGCATCGACAGAATGCGCTTACGCATGGATTCCACTTCGGCAAGCCAGCTAGCTTTCAGCTGTTCGTCACCGAGTACCGTCGCCACAACCTGCGCACCAAAGTTCGGGGGGCTGGAGTAGATACGGCGCACCGTAGCTTTAAGCTGGCCCAGCACGCGGCTGGCAGCTTCGGCATCTTCGCAGACCACGGACAGCCCGCCGACGCGTTCGCCATACAGGGAGAAGATTTTCGAGAAAGAGTTGCTCACCAGCACAGGCAGGCCGGCACTCGCAACGGCGCGGATAGCATAGGCATCGTCTTCCATCCCGGCGCCAAAGCCCTGATAGGCGATGTCGAGGAATGGAATCAGGTTGCGAGCCTTGAGCACCTCAATGACGGCATCCCACTGGTCATTGGTGAGGTCCGCACCCGTTGGGTTGTGGCAGCACGGATGCAGCAGCACAATGCTGCGCGCCGGCAACGTTTTCAGTTTTTCCAGCAGGGCTTCAACGCGCACGCCGTTGGTTTCGCTGTCAAACCACGGATAAGTCTCGACATTAAAGCCTGCGCCCTCAAAAATTGCGACGTGGTTTTCCCACGTCGGGTCACTGACCCACACGCCGGAATCCGGGAAGTATTTTTTCAGGAAATCAGCACCGACTTTCAGCGCGCCCGATCCACCCAGCGTCTGGATGGTCGCCACACGTTTTTGCGCAAGTACCGGATGATCGGCCCCAAACAGCAGCGGTGCAATGGTATTGCGGTACGCATTGAGCCCTTCCATCGGCAGATAGAGCGACGCTCCATGCGGGACCGCATTCAGACGCGCTTCGGCTTCGGCAACGGCTTGTAACTGAGGAATAATACCCTCTTCGTTGTAATACAAACCGATGCTGAGGTTCACTTTATCGCTGCGAGGATCTTCTTTGAAACGCTCCATTAAGGAGAGAATAGGGTCGCCGGCATAGGCGTCAACGTTCTGAAACACGCGATGGTTCTCCGGAATTCGATGAGGCAGGAGTTTCAACAATAAACCGGAAGTGGGAGAAGGTCGAGAGGATGTTAATAAAGTTGAAGTGAGGTTAATAACCTCACTTCACAGACGGTTCAGTCAAGGTATTTCATCGCCACCCGGGAGGTCAGGCGCGTGATAAGTTCGTAAGCACTCACTTTCGTGATTTCAGCAATGCGCTCAACGGGCAGGCCCTCACCCCACATCACCACATCATCACCTGCTTTATCCTGGGCGTCGGGTCCAAGGTCCACGCAAATCATGTCCATCGCGACGCGACCGACAATGTTGACCTCGCGACCATTGACCAGCACCGGTGTACCTGTCGGTGCAGCACGCGGATAGCCATCTCCGTAGCCCATCGCCACCACGCCAAGGCGCGTGTCGCGCTCGCTAATCCAGGTGCCGCCATAGCCCACCGGCTCGCCCGCTTTGTGCTCACGCACGGCAATCAGATTCGAGACCAGCGACATCACTGGCTTAAAGCCAAAGTCCGGCCCCCAGGGTTTGCTCTCCAGAGGCGACACGCCATAAAGAATAATGCCCGGGCGCGCCCAGTCAAAGTGCGACTGCGGCCACAGCAGGATCCCGCCGGAAGCCGCAATCGAGCGCATTCCCGGCTTGCCTTCGCAGAAGGTGTTAAAGATATCGAGCTGCTGCTCGGTTGCCCCACATTCAGGCTCATCGGCACGCGCAAAATGGCTGACGATGTTCACGGGCTGGCGCACGTTTTTGCACCGGCACAAACGCTGATAAAACGCCTCCGCATTTTCCGGGCGAACGCCCAGACGGTGCATGCCCGTGTCGAGCTTCATCCAGACGGTAACGGGTTCACTCAGCTCGGCGTTTTCCAGCGCGGACAGCTGTTCTTCGTTATGTACCGCCGTGTGCAGATGCTGGTCAGCAATCGTAGGCAAGTCTGTGGCTTCGAAAAAGCCTTCCAGCAGCAAAATGGGTTGCGTGATCCCCCCCGCACGCAGGCGGAGAGCTTCTTCAAGACGGGCGACGCCAAAGGCGTCGGCATCGGGGAGCGTTCGCGCGGTCTCAAGAAGACCGTGTCCGTAAGCGTTCGCTTTCACGACTGCAACGAGCTTGCTGGCGGGCGCCAGTTCACGCAAACGTTGCAGGTTGTGTCGCAGAGCGCGGCGGTTAATGACTACAGTTGCCGCTTGCATTTGAATTCCTTAGAAATTACTCATCATCATATTGAGGACCGGCGTAGTTGTCGAAACGCGACCACTGTCCGTTAAAGGTCAGACGCACCGTCCCGATCGGGCCGTTACGTTGTTTACCAATAATAATTTCGGCGATCCCTTTCAGGTCGCTGTTCTCGTGATAAACCTCATCACGGTAGATGAACATGATTAAGTCGGCATCCTGCTCGATGGAGCCGGATTCACGCAGGTCGGAGTTGACCGGGCGTTTATCGGCACGTTGTTCCAGGGAGCGGTTCAGCTGCGACAGCGCCACCACCGGCACGTGCAGCTCTTTGGCTAACGCCTTGAGCGAGCGGGAAATCTCTGCAATTTCCAGCGTACGGTTGTCGGAGAGCGACGGCACGCGCATCAGCTGGAGGTAGTCGATCATGATGAGGCCGATGCCGCCGTGTTCGCGGGCGATACGGCGCGCGCGGGAGCGCACTTCCGTCGGCGTCAGGCCAGAGGAGTCATCGATATAGATGTTACGTTTTTCCAGCAGAATGCCCATCGTGCCGGAGATACGCGCCCAGTCTTCATCATCGAGCTGGCCGGTACGGATACGGGTCTGGTCCACGCGCGACAGCGATGCCAGAGAACGCATCATAATCTGCTCGGAGGGCATCTCAAGACTGAAGATGAGTACAGGTTTATCCTGCAACATTGCGGCGTTTTCGACGAGGTTCATCGCAAATGTCGTTTTACCCATCGACGGACGCGCCGCAACGATAATCAGATCCGACGGCTGCAGGCCAGCGGTCTTTTTGTTGAGGTCGTCATAACCGGTGTTGACCCCGGTGACACCATCATGCGGTTGCTGGAACAACTGCTCGATACGCGCCACGGTCGCGTCGAGCACATCGGCAATGTTTTTAGGCCCTTCGTCTTTGTTCGCACGGCTTTCGGCGATTTTAAAGACGCGGGACTCCGCCAGGTCGAGCAGGTCTTCGCTGGTGCGCCCCTGCGGATCAAAACCGGCTTCGGCGATCTCGTTCGCCACCGATATCATCTCACGGACGACGGCACGTTCCCGCACGATATCGGCATAAGCGCTGATGTTCGCCGCACTTGGAGTGTTTTTTGACAGTTCTGCCAGGTAGGCAAACCCGCCGACGCTGTCCAGCTGACCCTGACGCTCAAGCGATTCCGCGAGCGTAATCAGGTCAATCGGGCTGCCCGACTCCTGCAGGCGCGCCATTTCGGTAAAGATATGACGGTGCGGACGGGTGTAGAAATCCTCAGACACCACGCGCTCAGCGACGTCGTCCCAGCGTTCGTTATCCAGCATTAAACCGCCCAACACCGACTGTTCCGCTTCAATCGAGTGCGGCGGGACTTTTAACCCTGCGACCTGGAAATCACGCTCGCGGGGTTCAGTCTGTTTGTTGAAGGGTTTGTTTCCTGCCATAGTGAATGGAGTTACCGAGATAAAGAGTGGGTCGAAAGATTACCATATTTTTCTTACGGAGGGAGCATGGCAACGCGCATTGAGTTCCAGAAACACGGCGGTCCGGACGTACTGAAAGCGGTGGAGTTTACCCCCGCAGCGCCTGGCGAGAACGAAATCCAGGTTGAAAACAAAGCTATCGGCATTAACTACATCGATACCTATATTCGCGGCGGTCTCTACCCGCCTCCGTCAATGCCGAGTGGTCTGGGCACCGAGGCGGCCGGTGTCGTCATTAAAGTGGGCAGCGCGGTTAAGCATATTAAAGAGGGCGACCGCGTGGTGTATGCGCAATCTGCGCTGGGCGCTTACAGCTCCGTCCACAACGTTCCGGCGGATAAAGCCGCTCTGCTGCCTGGCGCTATCTCCTTCGAGCAGGCGGCCGCTTCGTTCCTGAAGGGGTTAACGGTTTACTATCTGCTGCGCAAAACCTATGAAATTAAACCCGACGAGCAGTTTCTTTTTCATGCCGCAGCGGGTGGCGTGGGGCTGATTGCCTGCCAGTGGGCGAAAGCCTTAGGCGCGAAACTCATCGGTACCGTGGGCAATGCCCAAAAAGCGCAGCGTGCGCTGGACGCGGGGGCGTGGCAGGTGATCAACTATCGCGAAGAGAGCATCGTCGAGCGCCTGAAAGAGATTACTGGCGGTAAAAAAGTGCGCGTGGTGTATGACTCGGTGGGCAAAGACACCTGGGAGGCGTCGCTGGACTGCCTGCAACGTCGTGGGCTGATGGTGAGCTTCGGGAATGCGTCAGGCGCTGTCACTGGCGTCAATCTTGGCATCCTGAATCAGAAAGGCTCGCTCTACGTGACCCGCCCTTCCCTGCAGGGCTATATCACCAACCGGGAAGAACTGGAGGAAGCCAGCAACGAGCTGTTCTCGCTGATCGCCAGCGGCGTGATTAAGGTGGACGTGGCGGATGCGCAGAAATATCCGCTGACCGATGCGCAGCGTGCGCATGAGGTGCTGGAAAGCCGGGCGACACAGGGTTCAAGTTTACTCATTCCCTGAGCCCCAAAAAGAAATTGGGCTTCCCGTGGGAAGCCCTTTCTTTTTTTAGTTCGGCTGTATGTAGGGTACAGCTCGATGAATTCTGTAGCGGCAGCCATAGTGACAGATTCGATAAGTAAATCCTATTCTGTTCTAAGTAATGCTGCCGGGAAAGTTACAAGTATGTGACGAACCCCTCAATACCTTAGTAACGGAAGCGGTTATTGCGCTGATAAGTCGGCAGTTTTGGTGATTTAATCGCCCGTATCGCCCACACCACCGCAATGGCCAGTAATAACCACGGCAGCAGTTTGATGGTCAGGGCAAACAGTCCGCCGATAAACATTACCACCGTCGCCACGACGAGCGCAGCGAGAATGCCGAGCAGCGAAACGCCCGTGGCTAACAGCATGACAAAAAAGCCAATGACAAAAAGTAGTTCCAGCATGGTGCTCTCCCACGAATTCCCGAGTAATGCAGTCTGTATTACAAGAATCATGCCAAAACTAAACCATTGTTCTTAAAGAAAAACGCCCCGCAATGATATGCAGGGTGTGGTGAATTTGACGATCTTTTAGCGAAAATTATCGCTTATCTGCGACCAGTCGCAGCGCATGTTCCAGCACCTCGATATCCGCACCGGCTTTATGTGCGTTCTCACTGAGGTAACGACGCCACTGCCGCGCCCCCGGTATGCCCTGGAACAGGCCCAACATATGGCGGGTAATGTGGCCGAGATACGTGCCGTTGCTCAGCTCGCGCTCAATGTAAGGATACATGGCGCGCACGACGGCAACCGGATCGGTATCGGCGCCGTCAACGCCAAAGATTTCACGGTCGACCGTCGCCAGAATGCCCGGGTTCTGATACGCCTCGCGTCCGACCATAACGCCGTCCATATGTTCGAGGTGCGCTTTGGCTTCTTCAAGCGACTTAATACCGCCGTTGATCGACATCGTCAGATGCGGGAAATCACGTTTAAGCTGATATACGCGCGGATAGTCCAGCGGTGGGATCTCACGGTTCTCTTTCGGGCTCAGGCCGGAGAGCCAGGCTTTACGGGCGTGGATGATAAACATCTCGCATTCGCCTTTGCCGGACACCGTGTTGATGAAATCGCACAGGAATTCGTAGCTGTCCTGGTCGTCAATGCCGATACGGGTTTTGACCGTCACGGGAATGGAGACTACATCACGCATCGCCTTGATACAGTCGGCAACCAGCTGCGCGTTCCCCATCAGACACGCACCGAACATACCGTTTTGCACACGGTCTGAAGGACAGCCAACGTTGAGGTTAATCTCGTCATAGCCGCGCGCTTCCGCCAGCTTCGCACACTGCGCCAGCGCGGCCGGATCGCTGCCACCCAGCTGCAAGGCAACCGGATGCTCTTCTTCACTGTATGCCAGATAGTCGCCCTTGCCGTGAATGATTGCACCGGAGGTCACCATTTCGGTGTACAGCAGCGTATGGCGGGAGAGCTGACGCAGGAAGAAGCGGCAGTGTCTGTCCGTCCAGTCGAGCATTGGCGCAATGGAGAAACGGTGTGCTGGGAAAGCGGTCTGGTATTCTGACAACATGGCGAAGTTTTAAGCATCTGGTGGAAAAGGGGCGCTACTATAGCACAAAGAAAAGCCGGAGGCGCAGCGCCTCCGGTGCACTTTAGAACGTCATGCTTAGCTGTGCCCCTGCGCCCCAGGTTTCGTTTTCACCGTAGAGGCCCATCAGGTCAACATGCACGGTGTTGAACGGCGCGAAGCCGACACCACCGGTAAAGACGTTGCTGTCGTTACCCTTCACGTCAGCGCGATAACCTGCGCGTACCGCCAGCCAGCTCAGCGGGGTCACTTCAGCACCTACCCCAACATACTGCGACGTATCTTCGCTCTTGAAACCTTTGGTTTCGGTCAGATCGCCATCAGCGGTCAGCGTAACAAGATCGTTGTGCCAGGCGGCGCCCGCGGTGACCAGCGGACGGATCTGGTAGGTGTCTTTATAGCTCACCACTTCTCCCGTACGCCCATTGCGGATGCGGATATCCTTGCTGTCGATATCGCGTGACATCAGGTTTTGCCCGCTCAGGCCGACCGTCCAGTTTTCGCCAAAATCAGCGGCAATACCAGCATCAACGTTAAAGCCCGTATCGTCTGTACGGTAGCGGCTATCGTTCCACTTATTACTGTCGTAATCGTAGATGGAAGTGGTGTAGTTATAGATCCAGGTTTTTTGCAGTTTTGGCGTGACGCCAACGGAAACCGGAATGCCCCCGAGATTGAACTGTCGGGCAACCGCAATACCGTAGTCGGACACAATCGCCGCCCGACCAGACGCCGTTGAGTTGAGGTTTTTGGTAATCTGATCCGTGCCATTCAGCGCTGCATCAAGGGCAACGCCGGCAGCAACCACATCGCTTCGTTGAATACTGCGCAGATAATCAATATCTTGCTGGTCGATAGATGAGCTAACCCGACCATGAGCATAACCTTTGGCCATAAAGGCCACGGAAAGCACATCGTTAGGGATACTCACGGCAAGTCCTGCCCCTGCCGTTGCACGTGCAGTTTTACCCTTGAGATAGTCCAGTTCATCGGCAAGATCTTTGGCCGCGCCCTGGAACTGGTTGATCGAACCTAGCGGATTGGTGATGACCTCAATAGGCGTAAGGTTATCAACCACATCCTTATAGTGATTGATTTTGTCGTTGATGGTATCAATCTCATCCTGAAGATTGTCTTCATCCGTCACCTGCACCCCAACGGACGGCAATATAACCGTCACATCATCGTCCGGTTTTGCCTTTGCCAGCAACGCGGGGTTGATTAACGCTCCGCTGCCATAACTGCCAGCGGCTACGCCCGTCCCGCCCATGGCGTCGCTACGTGATTCTGTCCAGGTATTGGCTGCTCCCGCCTGATTTGCCATAAACAGGGAAACAGCAATGCTAACCACCGAAAATTTAAAATGTTTTTTCACAGTATGCCCGTAATAGTTTGTTATTAGATAACCCCTGTCTGTTATCACCCAAACAGGAACGAACTATTGCTGTGAATAAGAAGCAAAAGACCCGCTATTTCTTTCCCTAAGTGAAATTCCCTTACGGCCTGTTGTAATTTGTGACGGCCTTCAATATTTATAGAAGAGGAAATTATTTTTTCACAGGTTTTCCATCATGCGGGCCAAAAAACTGCGGAGGATGGTCAACCCAGCGATCCTCCCGCGTGGCGGCATAGACCGGATTGAGCGGATAGTAGATGCGGTTGTGCTTCTTGTTGGCCTCGCCCACCACCAGTAACCGAACCTCTTCATCCGTGTTGTTGATAAAGGTATGGCAGACGCCGGTTCCGGCAGGAAAGCCCACGCTGTCGCCGGGTTCAAGTTTCCACAAATAGCCATTAATCCAGGCTTCAGGATAGCCCTCAAGCACGTAGATAAACTCTTCTTCGTCACTCTCTGCATGGGGATAGGATGTCCGACGCCCGGGCAATAAACGCTCATGATGAATGCCGATACGTCGGAGGCCAAGGCTGCGGGCCAGCGGTGCACCGATAGAAAAGAGCTCATTACTGTCGGGGTAGGTGGCGTCATCCGGTCCTTCTATGTCGCGCCAGTGCTTAATACAGTCTGGTTTTTTCATGATGATATTCCCGATTTGCGATGCGTCAGGTATAGCACAGCCTGACGGATATCGGTGTTTTTACCAGAACATGATAAAGTGAGGGTTTTACGTCCCAGAACATCCGAGGTGCTCAATGGATAAGTCCACAAAAGAGCTGTTAGCACAGGCCGAAAAGCTGTGCGCGCAACGCAATGTGCGCCTGACTCCGCAGCGCCTTGAAGTCTTACGTCTGATGAGCCTGCAACAGGGTGCCATCAGCGCCTATGACCTGCTCGACCTGCTCCGCGAAAGCGAGCCGCAGGCTAAACCGCCGACAGTGTATCGCGCGCTGGATTTCCTGCTGGAACAAGGATTTGTTCATAAAGTGGAATCCACAAACAGCTATGTACTGTGCCATCTTTTCGATCAGCCCACCCACACGTCGGCCATGTTTATCTGCGACCGTTGTGGCGTAGTGAAAGAAGAAGCTGCGGAAGGCGTGGAAGACATTATGCATACGCTGGCGGCAAGAATGGGGTTTGCCCTGCGTCATAATGTGATTGAAGCACACGGGCTGTGTTCAGCGTGTGTCGAGGTGGAAGCGTGTCGACATCAGGATGAGTGTGAGCATGACCACTCTATTCTGGTGAAAAAAAAGCCGCGTTAGCAGCAAAAGAAAAGGCGGCCTGAAGCCGCCCCAGTAGGTTATTCAGCGTTACCAGCGGTAATCGTTGCGGGTTTCCCAGTCTTTGACTTCGTTTTCCGCCTGATCTTTCGCGTAGCCGTAACGTTCCTGAATTTTACCGACAAGCTGATCGCGCTTACCTTCAATGACGGTCATATCGTCATCTGTCAGCTTACCCCACTGTTCTTTCGCTTTACCTTTGAACTGCTTCCAGTTGCCGCCGATTTCGTCTTTATTCATCATCGTGTCCTCTTAGTTAAGCGTCGGGTCGTAACGTCCGTTACGTTCTTTTCTGCTGGACGTGATAATTATTGTAGTTAAGGATTCGGCGGTTGATTTCATATTCGGAATCTTTAACCATCACGATATATCGTGACGCGAAGGAAACCAGGTATTGTTTTGCCAGTGGCGGCGCCATATAAAAGCCAGCGACAGGCCACGCAGAGAGAGAAAGACCGCAAGCGCCAACCACAAACCGTGATTACCCAGCCAGGGAAGCGTCAGCAGCGTCAGGCCAAATCCCGCCGCCGCAACGGCCATACTGTTACGCATTTCCGCCCCGCGCGTCGCACCAATAAACATGCCGTCCAGCAGATAACACCAGACACCCACCACCGGTAAGATGACTTGCCAGATGAGATAGTGGCTCGCCAGTTCGCGCAGCGCAGGGAGAGAGGTCAGTAAAGCAACAATCTGTTCGCCGAAGCAGGCATAGACCACGGCAAACACCAGCGCTACCAGTCCTGACTGACGGCAGGCTGCCCGCCAGACATCATGAAGCTGCCCGCTTTCACGCGCTCCATACGCCTGCCCCGAATGTGCTTCAACCGCGTAGGCAAAGCCGTCCAGCGCATAGGCGGTAAACGTCAGCAGCGTCATCAATACCGCGTTGACCGCGACGATTTCAGGCCCCAGCCGTGCACCGAAGACCGTCAGCGCGCCGAAGCAGAGTTGCAGAAGCAGCGAGCGCAGCATGATGTCACGGTTAAGCGCCAGCAGCTTACGGATATTGCCGCGCCATGCGGTTTTCAGCAGCGCGAGGGAGATCCCGCGCATCGCCAGCACGCGCCAGACCATCCACAGCCCCATCACAAAGGTCCCGTATTCAGCAATCGCCGTCGCCAGTGCCGCGCCCCGCACGTTCATATGGAGGCCCATCACCAGCCAGAGATCCAGCACGATGTTGAGCAGGTTTCCCACGACCAGCAGAATCACTGGCGCACGAGCATACTGAACGCCCAGTAACCAACCCAGCAGAACCAGATTTGCCAGCGAAGCGGGCGCACTGAGCCAGCGGATTTCGAGAAAACGTCGCGCCTGCTCCAGTACCGCCTCACTGCCGCCAACGATATGGAGCGCAAGGTCAATCAGGGGATCACGGAGTAAAACGATTAACGCGCCCGCGCCCAACGCAAGAATCAGCGGCTGCACCAGCGCCCGCGCCAGACGTAACGGATCTTTTGCACCATACGCCTGTGCCGTGAGTCCGGTGGTGCTCATGCGCAAAAAGAGCAGCAGCATAAAGAGGAAGCTGGTTGCCGTCGCGCCAATCGCCACGCCGCCAAGATAGACAGGGGAATCGAGATGCCCAATAACGGCCGTGTCGACCAGACCCAGCAAGGGCACGGTGATATTGGAGAAAATCATCGGCAGTGCAAGACGCCACAATGCCTTATCGGATGCCGTCAGCAGTGACATGAGAAACACCGGGAGTGGTCAATAAAGCAGGCTACAGCGGAACCGTAGCCTGTCAGGAAGAGATTACAGCCATTCACCGTTGCGAATCACACCGACCGCCAGACCTTCGATAGAGAAGCTCTGTTCGCGGAGATCGACCACAATAGGAGAGAACTCGCTGTTTTCGGGCAGCAACTGAACGGTGTTACCCTGCTTTTTCAGACGCTTAACGGTCACTTCGTCATCAATGCGCGCGACCACCACCTGGCCGTTCCGCACATCCTGCGTTTTGTGTACCGCCAGCAGATCGCCGTCGAGAATGCCGATATCTTTCATCGACATGCCGCTTACGCGCAGCAGAAAATCTGCGCTCGGCTTGAACATACCAGGATCAACCTGATAGTGGCCTTCGATATGCTGCTGTGCCAGCAGCGGCTCACCCGCAGCAACACGGCCTATCAGCGGAATGCCCGTCTCTTCTTCCACCAGCAGGCGGATACCGCGTGACGCGCCTGAAACAATTTCAATCACGCCCTTACGTGCCAGCGCTTTCAGGTGTTCTTCGGCAGCATTCGGAGAACGGAAGCCCAGACGCTGAGCGATTTCCGCACGCGTGGGTGGCATACCCGTCTGGCCGATATGATCCCGAATGAGATCAAACACCTCTTGCTGCCTGGTCGTTAATGCTTTCATTCCGCCCCCTGGGTGTATATACAGTTATGCTGTGAGTATATACAGTCAAAGGTGAATTTGGAACCAAAAACTGCACAAAAAACCAGGGACTTAATTATTCCTCGAGGCTCATCGGAAATGTGACCAAAGCAGCGTGACCCAGGTAATAACCGCAGTGATAATCGCCAGCAGCACAGCAGCAGAACCCATGTCTTTCGCGCGACCGGAGAGCTCGTGGAACTCTGAGCCAATACGGTCAACAACGGCCTCAATAGCGCTATTGAGAATTTCCACTATCATCACCAGAAGCACGGAACCGATGAGAAGTACGCGGGTAATAGCATCGACATCAAGGAAACAGGCGATGATGACCGCGATGATAGCGGCGACACCTTCCTGGCGAAAGGCGGCTTCGTTGATCCACGCGGCACGGAAACCTTTCCATGAATAGCCGGCGGCTTTGATGATACGCGTTAACCCAGTGGTATTATTGGCCATTAAAAGAACCTTTTATGAAAAAAAGCGTCAGTAACAGGAACTGTAGCGCGTTTCGCTACAGCCTGAAGTATGACGGGTAACAACAGAAATTTTGCGCGCTTTCTGTTATCCTTGCGCCGCAATTGCATTATTAACCAGAGGCTTTACATCGTTTATGTCCGGCTGGCCACGAATTTACTACAAATTACTTAATTTACCATTAAGCATCCTGGTAAAAAGCAAGTCTATCCCAGCAGAACCCGCGCTGGAATTGGGGCTCGATACGTCGCGTCCTATTATGTACGTTTTGCCTTATAACTCGAAGGCAGACTTACTGACCCTTCGCGCCCAATGTCTGGCGCATGACTTACCTGACCCGCTTGAACCGCTGGAAGTCGACGGCACGTTGTTGCCGCGCTACGTGTTCATTCATGGCGGGCCGCGTGTATTTACCTATTACACGCCAAAAGAAGAGTCCATTAAGCTGTTCCACGACTATCTCGACCTGCACCGCAGCAATCCCGATCTGGATGTGCAGATGGTGCCGGTATCGGTGATGTTTGGCCGCCGTCCGGGCCGTGAAAAAGGCGAAGAGAATCCGCCGCTGCGTATGCTTAACGGCATCCAGAAGTTCTTCGCGGTCTCCTGGCTGGGACGCGACAGCTTTGTGCGCTTCTCCCCTTCCGTTTCACTGCGCCGGATGGCAGATGAGCACGGTACCGACAAGATCATCGCGCAGAAGCTGGCGCGCGTAGCACGTATGCACTTCGCCCGTCAGCGCCTCGCGGCCGTCGGGCCACGACTCCCGGCGCGTCAGGACCTGTTCAACAAACTGTTGGCCTCCAAAGCGATCGCCCGCGCCGTTGAAGACGAAGCGCGTAGCAAGAAGATTTCGCATGAGAAAGCCCAGCAGAACGCCATTGCGCTGATGGAAGAGATTGCCGCGAACTTCTCTTACGAGATGATTCGCCTTTCCGATCGTATTCTCGGCTTTACCTGGAACCGCCTGTATCAGGGCATCAACGTTCATAACGCCGAGCGTGTACGCCAGCTGGCGCATGATGGCCATGAAATTGTCTATGTCCCCTGCCACCGCAGCCACATGGACTACCTGCTTCTCTCCTACGTGCTCTATCACCAGGGGCTGGTACCACCGCACATCGCGGCCGGTATTAACCTTAATTTCTGGCCAGCGGGCCCGATCTTCCGCCGCCTGGGCGCCTTCTTTATCCGTCGTACCTTCAAGGGCAATAAGCTCTACTCCACCGTGTTCCGCGAGTATCTGGGCGAACTGTTCAGCCGCGGCTATTCCGTGGAGTACTTCGTGGAGGGTGGTCGCTCCCGTACCGGACGTCTGCTTGATCCGAAGACCGGCACGCTGTCGATGACCATTCAGGCGATGCTGCGCGGCGGAACCCGTCCGATCACGCTGGTGCCTATCTACATTGGTTATGAGCACGTCATGGAAGTGGGTACGTATGCCAAAGAACTGCGTGGCGCAACCAAAGAGAAAGAGAGCCTGCCGCAGATGTTGCGCGGCCTGAGCAAGTTACGCAACCTGGGTCAGGGCTACGTGAACTTTGGCGAGCCAATGCCGCTGATGACGTACCTGAATCATCACGTTCCGGAGTGGCGCGAATCCATCGATCCTATCGAAGCGGTTCGTCCTGCCTGGCTGACGCCAACGGTTAACGGCATTGCATCCGAGCTGATGGTGCGTATTAACAACGCGGGGGCGGCTAACGCCATGAACCTGTGCTGTACCGCGCTACTGGCTTCTCGTCAGCGCTCCCTGACCCGTGAACAGCTCACGGAGCAGCTGGACTGTTACCTGGACATGATGCGCAACGTGCCTTACTCGGTTGATTCAACGGTTCCTGCGGCTACCGCCAGCGAGCTCATCGATCACGCGTTGCAGATGAACAAGTTTGAAGTCGAGAAGGACACGATCGGCGACATCATCATTCTGCCGCGCGAACAGGCCGTGTTGATGACGTACTATCGCAACAACATCGCGCATATGCTGATGCTGCCGTCGCTGATGGCGGCCATCATTACCCAGCATCGCCACATTTCACGTCAGGAGCTATTGCGTCACGTTGATACGCTCTACCCGATGCTGAAAGCGGAGCTGTTCCTGCGCTGGAGCAAAGATGAGCTGGCCGTTGAGCTGGATAAACTGACGGAAGAACTTCGTCGTCAGGGGCTGATCACCGTTGCCAACGATGAGCTGCATATCAATCCGTCACGCTCCCGAACCCTGCAGCTGCTGGCGGCCGGCGCGCGCGAAACGCTGCAGCGCTACGCCATTACGTTCTGGCTGCTGAGTGCGAACCCGTCGATCAACCGCGGTACGCTGGAGAAAGAGAGCCGGACGCTGGCACAGCGCCTGTCTGTGCTGCACGGCATTAACGCACCAGAATTCTTCGACAAAGCGGTCTTCAGTTCCCTCGTGCTGACGCTGCGTGATGAAGGCTTCATCAGTGATACGGGCGATGCCGAGCCAGAAGAGACGCTGAAGGTTTACCAGATGCTGGCAGAGCTGATTACGTCAGATGTGCGCTTGACGATTGAGAGCGCGACGCAGGGCGACTGATGTAAAAAAGCCGGGTGGTGGTTTCATCTTTCCCGGCCTGATGTTCTGCATAAGATGAAAAGATTAAGGCCCGGTCAGCGTTAACGCTACCGGGCCTTATTTTTGAGCCGGGTTAAATCACCGCATTCAGCTCAGCAACGTAAAGGCAATCATCCCGACAATCGCACCCGTCGTACCGAGGATGGTTTCCATCAGCGTCCAGGTTTTCAGGGTTTGCGCTTCGGTGGCGCCAGTAAATTTACCGAACAGCCAGAAGCCAGCGTCGTTAACGTGAGAGACCACAATTGAACCGCCCGCGATACAGATAGACAGCGCTGCCATCTGCGCACCGGAGTAGTTCAGCTGTTCAATCACCGGCATTACCAGACCCACGGCGGTTAAACACGCCACGGTGGCGGAACCCTGGATAATACGCACGGCCGCCGCCAGCACGAAGCAGGTTACCGCAATCGGCAGGCCCATTCCGGTCAGCGCTTCACCCAGAGCCGGGCCCACGCCAGAATCCACCAGCACCTGCTTGAACACGCCACCGGCACCAATCACCAGCAGGATAATACCCGCAGGCTGCAGCGCGGCACCGCAGATCTCCATCACGCGGTCTTTCGGCATTCCCTGACGCATCGCAAGGCCGTAAATAGCCACCAGACATGCCACCAGGATCGCCGTAAACGGGTGACCAATGAACTCAAACCATTCGTAGGCGGTAGAGCCCACCGGCACAAAACGCGCTGCGATGGTTTTCAGACCCACGAGGACCAGCGGGAGCAGGATCAGTGACAGACTGAAGCCAAAGGACGGCATTTTGCCTTCGCCCAAATGCGGCTCGGTGATGTCATCCGGAATGTGCAGCTCAACGTAACGGCTAATGAAGTTGCCCCACAGCGGGCCGGCAATGATCATTCCCGGGATCGCGGCGCACAGGCCAATCAGGATCATCCAGCCAAAGTCAGCGTGCATCTGGGAGGCCAGCAGCATCGGCGCGGGCCCAGGCAACAGAAACGCTGCCGCTGCCGCCACGCCCGCAAACAGCGGAATGACCAGCTTCACGAGGTTGGTACCGGTATGACGCGCCATAGAGAATGCCACACTAATCAGCAGCACAACCGCCACCTCGAAGAACAGCGGCAGCGCGCAAATCAGACCCGCCAGACCAATCGCATAGTGCGCGCGGCTGTGGCCGAAGGATTTCAGCATCTTGACGGCAATCTGATCGACCGCGCCCGTCTCATGTAAAATCTTGCCAAACATCGCGCCCAGCGCGACCACTATCGCCAGGAAGCCGAGCGTGCCTCCCATCCCTTTTTCCATCGTCGCAGCGATCTTGTCGAGCGGCATACCGGAAAAGAGACCTGCACCAATAGAAACCACCATCAAAGCAACGAAGGCGTGCATACGCGCCTTCATCACTAAAAACAGCAGCAGCAATACCGAACCCACTGCTGTCAAAACTAGCGTTAATGTACTCAAAACTTACTGCCTTTTATTAATGACCTCGATGGTGCTGGCTACAACACCCTCCAGTGACTGATCGATATCAACCACTAAGACGTCTTTCTCATCTTCACCCGGCTCCTGGAGCGCGTCGAACTGCGTCACCAGCATCTGGGTTTTGAAGAAGTGACCTTTACGCGCCTTCAGTCGGCTTTCAATCACCTCGAAATCGCCTTTCAGGTAGATGAAAGAGAGGTTCGGGTTGCCGTCGCGCAGCAGATCGCGGTAGGTTTTTTTCAGCGCGGAGCAGACGATCAGCGAAACTTTGTTGGTACGCTGCATGGCGAATGCGGCGTCGTTCAGCGCCTGCAGCCACGGTTTGCGATCGTCGTCGTTCAGCGGCTCGCCGGAGGCCATTTTCATGATGTTGCTGCGCGGATGGAGGAAGTCACCATCAAGAAACGCAGCCTGGAGTTGATGCGCCACTTCGCTCGCCACGGCAGATTTACCGCTACCGGACACGCCCATCAGGACGTAAACGTGGTGATCATGATTAGTCGTGCTCAAAGGGTGTCCCTCAGTCAATTGTTACGGGTAACAGTTATCGGTAACATTGTCCTGCCGGGGCAAAAGAGAAGCAATATCCAAACGTGCGCGAAGTGAATAAGTGTGAGCTAGTTCAAATTTGTCAGCTCAAATAGATCCACCCGGTGACAAGGTGAAACCTAAATCTAACATCTTAGGCGTAACCGTCTCGCCACGAATGCGCGCCAGCAGGCGTTCTGCGCCAATGCGGCCCATACGTTCACGCGGTGTCAGCACGCTCGCCAGACGCGGCTCCATAACCTGGCCGATGTCATGGCCGTGGAAACCCGCAATCGCCATATCTTCCGGGATCTTCAGCCCCAGACGCTGGCATTCGAACGCTGCACCGACCGCAAGGTCATCGTTGGTACAGAAAATACCGTCCAGTTGCGGATACTCGCGTCGCGCCTGACGCATCAGCTCAATACCCGACGTATAGGAAGAGGACTGCTCAACCATTACGCTGTACGGGGTTAAGTTCGCGTCGAGCATCGCCTGCTCGTATCCCTTCTGTTTGATGATAGTACGTTCATCAAGACGCGCGCCCAGATAGGCGATATGACGATGTCCCCGGGCGATGATGGCCGCCGTCATCTGACGTGCCGCTTCGAAGTTATCAAAACCCACGGCGATGTCGAGGCACGGCGACTGGCTGTCCATCAGCTCCACCACCGGAATACCCGCCACTTCAATCATTTTTAGCGTGCGGGCGGTGTGCGTACGTTCGGTTAAAATCAGGCCGTCGATGTTCCAGGAAAGCATGGATTCAAGACGTTCTTCTTCCAGCTCCGGCTTGTACCCGTAGTGGGCGAGCATGGTCTGGTAACCAAACGCATCGGTGACGCTTTCAATGCCGCGAAGCACCTCGGCGAAAACCTGGTTGGTTAAGGAAGGCAGGAGGACACCCACCGCACGGCTGGTCGCATTGGAAAGAATATCGGGTGCGCGGTTGGGGATATAACCCAGTTCATCAAGGGCTGCGGCAATCTTGCCACGCAACGCCACGGAAACCTGTTCCGGGTTACGTAAAAAGCGGCTGACCGTCATTTTGGTCACACCGACGCGATCGGCGACATCCTGAAGTACGGGGCGTTTCTTTTTCATCGTCCTGAGAAATCTTGAAGTGAGAGATTTGCTCAGTTTATCACGGACAAAGCTCAACCTTCCCCGTTTAAAGGGAAGGTTGAGAAATTATTTAGACCGGCGGCAGGTCAAACAGCAGGATTTCACTTTCGCTGTCGGCGTGCACGGAGAGTGCCTGTTCATCCCAGATAGCCAGACCATCGGCAGTGGTGGCTTTGGTGCCGTTGATGGACACCTCACCTTTCACTACCTGGATCCAGACGCGGCGGTTAGCGGCAATCTGATGCACAGACTGTTCATCTTTCGCCAGCGCCCAGCGGTACAGCTCCATGTCCTGATGCACTTTCAGGGAACCTTCACGCGCATCCGGGGACAGCACCAGCTGTTTGCCCTGTTTGGCGTCGAAGCGGCGCTGCTCATAGCGCGGCGTGATGCCGGTCTCTTCTGGAATGATCCAGATTTGATACAGGTGCAGTTTTTCCGTTTTACTCGGGTTGTACTCGGAATGACGCACCCCGGTACCCGCGCTCATGATCTGGAACTCGCCCGCCGGAACCTGCTCTTTGTTGCCCATGCTGTCCTGGTGCTCAACCGCCCCTTCCAGCACATAGGTCAGGATTTCCATGTCTTTGTGCGGGTGGGTACCGAAGCCCTGACCTGCATCAATCACGTCGTCGTTAATGACGCGCAGTGCAGAGAAGCCCATGAAGTTCGGGTCGTAGTAGTCGGCAAACGAGAATGAATGCCATGAGTCCAGCCAGCCATGATTCGCGTGACCACGTTCGTTTGCTTTGCGTAAATAGATCATTGTTTTCACCCTCAGTTCGTTTCGATGGAGTAAGTGTGGACGCAAACGGCCTGGGATCATAGAGGGTGAAAATTGACTCCTCTGTTCAAAAATTGTGAACAAGCGCAGAGGAGCCGTTTTTGCTTATTTCGCGAGGGTGATCGTGGCAGGAGAAGCCTGTTCGAACGCCCGCTCGAGCAGTTCGAGGTTGGTAAGAACGTCAGATTCCTTGACGTAATTGGGTGCTCCGCGGGTCAGCGTTTCAAACAGCGCATCGTAGACGCGACCATAGTCGCCGGTTTCCGGCTTCAGCGCTTCTTTGACCGTTACGCCTTCGTCGTTGACATATTCCAGTACGCCCACGGAATCATCCGCCGCAAAGCCCGGTTCACCCGGCATAATGTTGGCCTTCAGACTCGTCTCCTGCTGGTCGATACCGTACTTGATGAACGAGCCACGGGTGCCGTGAACGATAAATTTCGGATAGTCGATTTTCACCAAATGGCTGGTTTTGACGATGGCTTTCAGGTCACCGTAGAACAGCTGCGCTTCAAAGGTATCGTCCGGATTGGCTTTATTGCGCAGACTGCGAATGTCATACGCAGCGTGGTCCGGCCGGCCAAACAGGGAGATGACCTGGTCCATGGTGTGCACGCCAAGTCCGTAGAAAGAGCCATCCTGAGGCAGCCCGGGTTGGGTTTCCGCTACCGGACGGTAGTAATCAAAGTGACTTTCGATTTCCACAATGTCACCGAGCTTACCGCTTTCAATCGCTTTTTTCGCCGTCAGGAAACAGCTGTCAAAGCGACGATTCTGGTACGGCGTCACGGTTAGCCCTTTGCTTTTTGCCAGCGCGAACAGCGCTTTCGCTTCGGCAAGGGTTGGGGTGAACGGTTTTTCCACCAGCACGTTTTTGCCCGCTTCCAGCGCGCGTTTCGCATAGTCAAAATGGCTGTCGGCGTGGGTGCAGACAACCACCAGCTTGACCTGCGGGTCGTTAAGCACCTCATCGAGATCGCTGGTGAAATGAATATGGGAGTACTGCGGGAGTTGCTCTTCCGGCTTCGCGCGGCGGCGGAAGATGTGCGCGACGTGCCAGCTGTCTTTACGGTTGAGAACATACGGCAGGTGATAGCGGGTCGTACTTTTACCAAATCCAATAAATGCGCAATGTAGTGTCATGGCTCAGTCCTTTTGGAAGGTTACTGAGTCTAACCATAACAAAAAAAAAGCCAGCTAAAAGCTGGCTAAAGTAATACTGGAAGCAATGTGAGCAATGTCGTGCTTTCAGGTTCCCGTAGGGGTCTTCCTGAATGCAGAGCAATAATAATCATTCTCATTCGCACTTGTCCAATACTTTTTGCAAAAAATAGCGGTTGACTCAAATTTTAAAGTCATTGATGTTGAGAGGGACATTTAACTGACTGAGGAACAAGGGATGAGTAAGATTGTGATACGCCACGCGGAACCGAAAGATTATGACGCCATTCGTCAGATCCACGCCCAGCCGGAGGTGTACCACAACACGCTACAGGTTCCTCACCCTTCGCTGGAAATGTGGCAGATGCGGCTAGGCGACCAGCCCGGTATTAAGCAACTGGTTGCCTGTATTGACGATATCGTGGTTGGGCACCTCACCATTGATGTTGCCCAGCGCCCGCGCCGCAGCCACGTGGCCGATTTTGGTATCTGCGTAGGCGCACAGTGGCACAACCGCGGCGTCGCCAGCTCGCTGATCCGCACCATGATCGACATGTGCGACAACTGGCTGCGCGTCGACCGCATCGAATTAACGGTGTTTGTGGATAACGAGCCGGCAATAGCCGTGTACAAAAAACACGGATTCGAGATTGAAGGTACTGGCAAGCGCTACGCCCTGCGCAACGGTGAGTATGTGGATGCGTATTATATGGCGAGAATGAAGTAATTTGTTGCCGGGTGGCGGCTTCGCCTTACCCGGCCTACATTCGTGCCGTAGTAGGCCCGGTAAGCGCAGCGCCACCGGGCAACAAAATCAGTACCCCGCCGTCAAATCATCTACCGAACGCGGGTCCGATGCCCCAAACAGCGCGCCGTCCGGCCCGACCATAATGCTCTGGGTGCTGCCCATCGCCTCTTTTACCGCCACCTTCTGTCCACGTTGCTCCAGCAGTTTGATGGTGTCCGGGCTAAAGCCCTTCTCAACGCGCAGTTCATCCGGCAGCCACTGGTGATGAAAACGCGGCGCGTTGGTCGCTTCGGCGACGTTCATCCCAAAATCGATACTGTTGACCACCATCTGCAATACCGTAGTGATAATCCGGCTTCCGCCAGGACTGCCGGTGACCAGCCAGGTTTTACCGTCTTTCACCACGATAGTGGGTGACATGGATGACAGCGGTCGCTTCTTCGGCCCAACCGCATTCGCATCGCCGCCGACCAGACCGTAGACGTTCGGCACGCCCGGCTTGGCAGAGAAATCATCCATCTCGTTGTTAAGCAGAATGCCGCTGTTGCCCGCCACAATCCCGGTACCAAAGGTGGTATTGAGCGTATAGGTCACCGCCACCGCGTTACCGTCTTTATCCACCACCGAGAAGTGGGTGGTCTGGTTGCTTTCATACGGTGCCAGCTTGCCGGGGCGGATCTCGCTGGACGGTTTAGCCTTGTTGATGTCGATCTCACCAGCAATGGATTTGGCATATGCCTTGTTGGTCAACGCCTGCCACGGCACCTTCACGAAGTCCGGGTCACCGAGGTATTCCGAGCGGTCGGCGTAGGCGCGTTTTTCGGCCTCCGCCATTACCTGCATCGCATCCGCGCTGCCGAAGCCGAACTTATGCATATCGAAGTTTTCAAGAATATTGAGGATCTGCACGATGTGGATCCCGCCGGAGGACGGCGGTGGCATCGAGAAGACTTCGTAGCCGCGATAGGTTCCGCTAATTGGCTCACGCTCTACCGCCTTGTACTCGGCCAGGTCCGCTTTGGTGATGAGCCCGCCGTTTTTCTTCATCTCTTCAGCAATCTGGTCAGCAATCGCCCCTTTGTAGAACGCGTCCGGACCGTTTTCAGCTATCAGCTCAAGGCTTTTGGCGAGGTTCTTCTGCACCAGCTTATCGCCCTTCTTCAACGGCTCGCCGTCTTTCCAGAAGATGGCTTTACTATTTTCGTGATTGGGAATCACTTCACTGCCGTAGGTTTTGAGATCGTCCGCCAGAGCGTCATTCACTACAAAGCCGTCCCGGGCCAGTTTAATGGCTGGCTGCACCACTTTGTTCAGCGGCATGGTGCCGTATTTCTCCAGCGCCAGCGAGAAGCCCGCCACGGTGCCCGGCGTGCCGCTTGCGAGATGGGAAGTCAGGGATTTTTTACTGTCCGGGTTCCCCTGGTCGTCGAGGAACATATCGCGGGACGCCTGAGCAGGCGCCATTTCGCGGAAGTCGATGGCGGTCGTTTTGCCGTCTTTGGTGCGCAGCATCATAAAGCCGCCGCCGCCCAGATTCCCCGCCTGCGGGTGCGTTACCGCCAGCGCATATCCCACCGCGACCGCCGCATCTACCGCGTTACCGCCCTGTTTGAGAATGTCGACGCCCACATGGGTTGCCAGCGCATCCACGGACGCCACCATACCGTGGTTTGCCCGCACGGGATGAAAAACATCTTCCTCCACGCCATACGATACTGGCGGAGCCGCTGGCGAGTTGGCCGCCACGCTAAATGTCCCGCCTGCCATCAGCGCGGCGATGGCGACCCAGCGCAAAAACGTTGGTTTCATCATTATTGTTCTCCAGGTGAAGGGATCCATATTCCCCGCTTAAGCCTGGTTCACAACTCCTAAAAAATCATCGTCATGGTGAAATCAGGGTAAACTTAAGAGAGACCTCAACAGGAGGAAATGACAATGAAACGCTTACTGATTCTTGCGGCGCTGATTCCGTTTGCCGCGCTCGCACAGCCACTTAACACCATGAACAACCCGAACCAGCAGGGTTATGTCATCCCGAGCCAGCAGCGTATGCAGACGGAGATGATGAGCCAGCAGCAACAGCAAAAAGGGATGCTGAACCAGCAGTTGAAAACGCAGACCCAGATGCAGCAGCAGAGCCTGCAAAATCAGATGAACGCCAACACCCAGCGCGTACAGCAGGGACAGGTGCGTGAGCAGCCGCTGCCGAATAAAAACGGTGGGATGTTAGGTGGGATGACGTCGTCAGGCAGCGGACAGCAGCATATGCTGCCGTCGCAGTCGAATGGCAGTATGCTTAACCCGCAGAACTAAAGTTCGGGCCGATCAGGTCTATGGCATCGGTACAGATGCTGTCCACGCCCCAGCGCAGCAGTTCGGCTGCACGCTGGGGTTTATTCACGGTATAAACCAGAATATGCAGACCCGCGTCTTTGAGCATCTTCACCCGCGCCTCGTCCAGCAGCCTGTGATTGAGATGGATAGAGACACAGCCTAAGCGGGTCGTCAGCTCGCGCCAGTCCTCACGCCACTCGTCCAGCAGCAGCCCACGCGGGAGTTCAGGCACGGCAGCCTGGGCCGCTTCCAGGGCGTCAATTTCAAACGAGGAGAGCAGCGGCGCCGTCATCCCTTTCCATAGCTCACGCGCGGCCAGCGCAATGACTTTACCCGTCAGCGTCCCGGTGCCGGTGGTCGGTTTGATTTCAATGTTTGCCATCATGCCGTGCTGACGACAGCGGTCCGCCACCTCCTCCAGCAGCGGCAGCGGTTCGCCTTTGAATTCACCGCTGTACCAGCTTCCGGCATCCACTTTCAGCAGATCGCGCCACGGCAGTTCACCCGCCACGCCCCAGCCGTTGCTGGTGCGTTCGAGGTTGTCGTCATGCAGCAGGAAAATCTCGCCGTCCTTCGACAGCTTGGCGTCAAACTCGATCATCGTGTGACCGTAGCGCGCGCCAACATCAATCGCCGCCAGGGTATTTTCCGGCGCCAGTTTACCGCCGCCACGGTGGGCGACGATGTGGGGATAAGGCCAGTTGCTCATACTCGTTGTCCTGTTTCACCATCAAAGAGGTGCAGATGATTTTCCGGCAGGTGCAGCCACAGCGTGCTGCCTGCTTTCGGGCGCTCCTGATGTGCCAGACGCACCACCATTTTTTGCTCGCCCCAGCGCCCGTGCGCCAGGTTATCTGCCCCCAACATCTCCAGCGTGTCCATCACCAGCGGCACGCCGCCGTCCGCCTGAGAGGTTAAACCGATATGCTCGGGGCGGATCCCGAGCGTCATCTTACGCCCGGCGTAGCCACGATAGTACCAGTTGATCGGTAATGCCATCCCGCTTTCCAGCTCAAAGTGCGTGCCTGCATTGCTGATACGCCCTTCCAGCAAATTCATTGCCGGGCTGCCGATAAAGCTCGCCACAAAGCGGGTGGCCGGTTTCTCGTAAACATCCACCGGCGTACCAATCTGCTCGGCGATGCCTTTGTTCATCACCATCACGCGCTGGGCAAGGGTCATAGCTTCGACCTGATCGTGGGTCACGTACAGGGAGGTGGTTTTCAGACGGCGATGGAGCTGCTGCAGCTCAAGACGCATCTGCACGCGCAGCTTGGCATCCAGGTTGGAGAGCGGTTCATCGAACAGGAATACCGCCGGGTCGCGCACGATGGCGCGCCCCATCGCCACGCGCTGGCGCTGGCCGCCGGAGAGCTCGCGCGGGCGGCGCTTGAGCAGGCCGTCCAGTTCCAGAATGCGTGCCGCTTCTTTGACGCGCTCGTCGATATGGCCTTTGCCCATGCCGCGGATTTTCAGCCCCCACGCCATGTTCTCTTCCACGCTCATGTGCGGATAGAGGGCGTAGTTCTGAAACACCATCGCAATACCGCGATCCTTCGGTTCCATCTCGGTGACGCGCTGGCGGTCAATCCAGATATCGCCCGAGGTCACGCGCTCCAGCCCCGCCACCATGCGCAGCAGGGTGGATTTGCCGCAGCCGGACGGGCCAACCATCACGATAAATTCCCCGTCCGCTACGTCGAGCGTCAGCGGCTGAATGACCTGGGTTTTGCCGTCCCAGCTTTTGGTTACTGCCTGAAGTTTTAAACCTGCCATCTTATTTCTCGCTATCGACCAGGCCGCGGACAAACGCGCGCTGCATGGCTAAAACAATGACTACGGGTGGGATAAGGGTGAGCAGCATCGCCGCCATCACCTGGTTCCAGAGGGTGGTGCCTTCGCCGGTGGCAATCATGCCTTTGATGCCCGCGACGGCGGTGCCGAGGCTGACGTCCTGGATAATCAGCAGCGGCCACAGGTACTGGTTCCAGCCGTAGATAAAGGTGATCACAAACAGCGCCGCAAGGTTGGTTTTCGACAGCGGCAGCACGATATCGCGGAAGAAGCGCATAGGTGACGCGCCGTCGATACGCGCGGCTTCAATCAGCTCGTCCGGCAGGGTCATAAAGAACTGGCGGAACAGGAAGGTGGCGGTCGCCGAGGCCATCAGCGGCAGGGTTAAGCCCGCATAGCTGTCGAGCATCTTCAGGTTGGCAATCACTTCCACCGTCGGGAAGATACGCACTTCCACCGGCAGCATCAGGGTGATAAAGATCATCCAGAAGAAGAGGTTGCGCAGCGGAAAACGGAACCAGACGATGGCGAAGGCGGAGAGCATCGACACCGTGATTTTGCCGACGGTGATGCCGAACGCCATGATGAAGCTGTTGAGCATCATCAGCCAGAACGGCGCGCTGTTCGCGCCCACGCCCTGGGTCCAGATGGTCTTCATGTTCTCAAACAAATGCGAACCTGGGATCAGCGTCATCGGCGTGTCGAACACCGCTTTGGTGTCCAGCGTGGCGGCGACAAACGCCACGTACAGCGGAAACAGGATGACGATGATCCCTAAAATCAGCATGGTATGGCTGAAAATCGTCAGCCCGCGACGGTTCTCAATCATTGGTAGCGCACCTTACTTTCAACATAGCGGAACTGCACCACCGTGAGGATGATGACGAGGAACATCAGCACCACCGACTGCGCGGCGGAGGCCGAGAGATCAAGCCCCGCAAAGCCTTCGCGGTAGATCTTATAGATAAGCGTCGTGGTCGCCTGCACCGGGCCGCCCGCGGTCGCCGCGTCGATCACCGGGAAAGTGTCGAAGAAGGCGTACACAAGGTTAACCACCAGCAGGAAGAAGCTCACCGGGGCGATCAGCGGCAGCGATAATCTGAAGAAGCGGCGAACCGGCCCTGCGCCGTCAATCGCCGCCGCTTCCACCAGCGAACGCGGGATGGACTGCAGTGCGGCAAAGAAGAACAGGAAGTTATAGCTGATCTGCTTCCACACCGAGGCGAACACCACCAGGAACATCGCCTGACCGCTGTTCTGGGCGTGGTTCCAGTCGTAACCCAATTCGGCCAGGAAATGGGTAATCAGCCCGCGCCCCGGGTTAAACAGGAAGATCCACAGCACGGCCGCAACGGCGGGCGCGACGGCGTAAGGCAGCAGCATCAGGGTCTGATACAGGCGGCTGCCGCGCACCACGTAGTCCACCAGCGCGGCAAAGAACAGCGAAGCGACCAGACCGCTGACGGTGACCAGCGCGCTGAATTTCATCGTCGTCCAGAAGGAGTCCAGATAGTAGCTGTCGTGGAACAGCGCGGTGAAGTTGTCCAGGCCAACAAACTGGCTGGACAGCCCGAACGGGTCGACGCTTTGTACCGAGTACCACAGCGCTTCGCCCGCAGGCCAGATAAAGAAGATAACGGTGATGACCAGCTGCGGCGCGACCAGAAGATAGGGCAGCCAGCGGGAGCGGAACACCGGACGGGATGATGACATTGAGATTGGGTTCCTGAACAATGCCGGGTGGCGGCTACGCCTTACCCGGCCTACATGTGGCACGTCGTAGGCCCGGTAAGCGTAGCGCCACCGGGCGAATCACAGATTACGATTTGGTGGACTGCTCAAAACGGCGCAGCAGCTGATTCCCGCGTTCTACCGCTGAATCCAGCGCCTGTTGAGGCGTTTTCTTCCCGGTCCACACGCTTTCCAGCTCTTCATCCACGATGGTGCGGATCTGCGGCATGTTGCCCAGACGCAGACCTTTGGTGAACGGCAACGGCGGCTTGTTCAGCATCTGACGCGTCGCGATATCCGCGCCCGGGTTTTTGCTGTAGAAGCCCTGCTCGCGGGTCAGGTCATAGGCGGCTTTGGTGATCGGCAGGTA
>NZ_JTLF01000173.1:0-24690 GCF_000798855.1 Enterobacter sp. ZOR0014
CCACTGGGTCCTGGAAGACAAATATGAAACGGACAAAAACGATTAATCACGCGTCGTTCCGCAAAAGCTGGAATGCGCGCCACCTCACGCCCGTTGCGCTGGCGGTTACGGCTGTCTTTATGCTGGCAGGCTGTGAGAAAAACGACGAAACGGTTTCGCTGTATCAAAACGCAGATGACTGTTCCGCTGCAACCGGTCAGGCCGCAGAATGTAAGACGGCGTACACCAACGCGCTGAAAGAAGCGGAACGCACTGCGCCGAAGTATGCCTCACGTGAAGACTGTGTGGCGGAGTTTGGTGAAGGCCAGTGCCAGCAGACGCCAGCTCAGGCAGGTATGGCGCCGGAAAATCAGGCGCAGGCGCAGTCCAGCGGCAGCTTCTGGATGCCATTAATGGCAGGTTACATGATGGGCCGCCTGATGGGTGGCGGCGCGGGTTACCAGCAGCAGCCGCTGTTTAGCTCGAAAAACCCGGCCAGCCCGGCCTATGGTCAATATACCGATGCCAGCGGCAAAGGCTACGGCGCAGCAACCCCGGGCCGTACCGTGACCGTTCCGAAAACCGCAATGGCGCCGAAACCTGCGACCACCAACACCATTACTCGCGGTGGGTTTGGTGAGTCTGTGGCGAAACAGACCAGCATGCAGCGCAGTGCGTCAGGCACCTCTAGTCGCTCAATGGGCGGCTGATCATGGAACGAGTCAGTATTACCGAGCGCCCGGACTGGCGCGAAAAAGCGACCGAGTACGGGTTTAACTTCCACACCATGTACGGGGAACCGTACTGGTGTGAAGATGCTTACTACAAGCTCACGCTCGCTCAGGTGGAAAAGCTTGAAGACGTGACCGCAGAACTGCACCAGATGTGCCTGAAGGTGGTGGAGAAAGTCATCGACAGCGACGAGCTGATGACCAAATTCCGCATTCCAAAGCACACCTGGAGCTTTGTTCGTCAGTCATGGAAAACGAATCAGCCTTCGCTCTACTCTCGCCTCGATCTGGCATGGGACGGCGTGGGTGAGCCTAAGCTTCTGGAAAACAACGCGGATACGCCAACCTCTCTGTACGAGGCGGCATTCTTCCAGTGGATTTGGCTGGAAGATCAGATGAACGCCGGAAACCTGCCGGCAGGCAGCGACCAGTTCAACAGCCTGCAGGAGAAGCTTATCGCGCGTTTCGCCGAGCTGCGCGAGCAGTTTGGCTTCAACCTGCTGCACCTCGCCTGCTGCCGCGACACGGAAGAAGACCGTGGAACGGTGCAGTATCTGCAGGACTGTGCCGCCGAAGCCGACGTGGCGACTGAATTCCTTTATATCGAAGATATCGGTTTGGGAGAAAAAGGTCAGTTTACGGATATGCAGGATCAGGTGATCAGCAACCTCTTCAAGCTCTATCCGTGGGAATACATGCTGCGCGAAATGTTCTCCACCAAGCTGGAAGATGCGGGCGTGCGCTGGCTGGAGCCGGCATGGAAAAGCATTATCTCTAACAAAGCTCTGCTGCCGATGCTGTGGGAAATGTTCCCGAACCACTCAAACCTGCTGCCAGCGTATTTTGCAGAAGATGATTTCCCGCCGATGGAGAAATACGTCGTTAAGCCGATTTTCTCCCGCGAAGGCGCGAACGTGTCGATTATCGAAAACGGCAAAACGGTGGAAGCGGTTGAAGGACCGTACGGCGAAGAAGGGATGATCGTCCAGGCATTCTATCAACTGCCGAAGTTTGGCGACAGCTATACGCTGATTGGCAGCTGGCTGATTAACGACCAGCCCGCCGGGATTGGCATTCGCGAAGATCGCGCGCTTATCACGCAGGATCTGTCACGGTTCTATCCGCATATTTTTGTAGAGTAAGATCTGCCGGGTGGCGGCTTCGCCTGACCCGGCCTACGGTTTTGTAGGCCCGGTAAGCGTAGCGCCACCGGGCATGTTTTCACCCTACCTGCACCGACAGCATACTCAAACTACCCATCTCAATACCATCGACCGGGAGTGTCACCGGCTCCTGACCATCCCACGCGCCAAGAACGTACAGCAGCGGCAGGAAGTGTTCCGGCGTCGGGTTAGAGAGCGAACCGCCTTCGTGATCCAGATAGTTCACTAACGGGTGCTCTTCACCCGGTCCCTGCCAGGTCAGATTGGCTTTCACGTAATCGTTGAAAGCAGTAGCCCACGGGTACGGCGTATTTTCACCGTGCCAGCGTGCCGTGCGCAGGTTATGCACCACGTTGCCGCTCGCCACCAGCATGATGCCTTCATCACGCAGCGTCGCCAGCTTACGCCCCATTTCCAGATGCCAGGCTGCCGGTTTGGTGCTGTCGATGCTGAGCTGCACCATCGGGATATCCGCATCAGGATACATTTTAATCAGCACGCCCCACGAGCCGTGGTCAAAGCCCCAGGCCTCTTTATCCAGCGCTACAGGAACAGGCGCCAGCAGTTCGACCAGACGCTCTGCCAGTGCAGGCGAGCCCGGTGCCGGATAGTGCGTGTCATAAAGCGCCTGCGGGAAGCCGCCAAAATCATGTATGGTTTTTGGCGTTTCCATGGCGGTCACGCCCGTTCCCCGGGTGAACCAGTGTGCAGATACCACCACAATCGCTTTCGGCCGCGGCAACGTCTCCCCCAGCTGACGCCAGGCGCGGGTATAGACGTTGTCTTCGAGAACATTCATTGGGCTTCCGTGGCCTATAAACAGGGCGGGCATACGGGAAGAAGTCATGATGATATCCTTACAGAAGGTGTTAATTTAATGGTGCTACATTACGCGCAATCTGGCGCAGATGAACGCAGATAAGCATGAAGATCATCATCAGGAAATTTGAACATCCGGAACAACATAAGAAAAAATGAATGTCAGTGATGAGATTGAACCTGATTCAGCGCCAGGCAGCAGGCATCGGCGGTGGCAAACATACTAAAAATTAATAAATTCAATGAAAAAATAGTACTCACTGATAGTCTCTTTTTTTTACACGTATTTTTACATTTATTTATTTCCTGAAAGTCAACTTTTAAATAAGACATTATTATCGCTAATATGACCTTTGTTTCACGCGACTGAAAAATCCATTTTTCGCTGTTAATCCGATACTAAAGATCACTTCAGATTATATTTTAATGTTGACTACATTTATTTTTAAGAGCAATTAATCGCACTCACTCTTTTTTCACAGGTATAATCTCATGGTAATTTTCTGAAAATTAATATTCAGAGTATGAATTCATTGGAAAAGGATATTTTCATGCATGCAGGTAAAAAAGCACTGTTAGCCGTTGCGATGGCGACAATTATCTCTGGTTCAGCATTTGCCGCCGATCAGGGCTCCGGGAAAATTAAATTTAAAGGCGTTGTTATTGACGCGCCTTGCAGCATTGCACCAGACAGCGTTGATAAAGAGGTGGATCTCGGCGAAGTGACCACCGCCGTCATCAATGCAAACAAGAAGTCCACCCCCGTAGCGGTAGATATTAACCTGCAGAACTGCGTTCTGTCAGATCCCGACGATGAGACGGCGACGCCAATAACCAAAGTGGAAGTGACGTTCAGCAGCACCGCCACCTACGCATCAGATACCAGCCTTCTGAGCAACACCTATGCAAGCGGTGCTGAAAACGTCGGTGTCCGTCTGCTGGACAACGACGAAGCAAACATCACCCTTGGCTCGGCAAAAACGGTGGATCTGCTGCCTAATTCAGACACCCAGACGCTGCACTTTAAAGCGCGCATGGAAGTGCCAACAGGTACCACTGCCACCGCGGGCCAGGTTGAAGCTAACGCCAACTATGTGCTGATGTATAAATAACGATTAAACATGATCCGTTATACCGACTGGTGATGTTTACCAGTCGGCTTTTTTATTTATTCGAGTAACAGAATGATGAAAAATAAATCACAATCGATAATCATCATTACTGCCATCTTGCTTGCGCACGCCGTCTCTGCCACTGAATTTAATATTAATGCTATCGATAAAGATTTAAGGTCGGGCATTGATCTTTCTCGCTTTAAAGAAGAGACGTCCGTTACGCCAGGACGTTATTTTGTCACCGTCGCGATCAACGATATTCCACTGGCAAACGGCTGGGAACTGACCTGGAAAGAGGTTGATAACAAAGCCGAAGTCTGTATTCCCGCAGAACTGGCAGACACCTTTGGCTTGCAGGACACTATTCGTCAGACCCTAACGCTTAAACAGGGCTGCGTGGATTTTACCCCGCAGGCGGATATTAAATTCCGCTTCGAGCAATCAACCCAAACGCTGCACGTCACCGTACCTCAGGCCATGATGCAATTTCGTCCGAACGACTGGATGCCCCCCTCCACCTGGGACAACGGCGTGGCCGGCGTGCTGCTGGACTACAACCTCTTTGCCAGCCATTATCAGCCGCAGGAAGGTAGCAGCACGGATAACGCGAACGCCTACGGTACCGCAGGTGCCAACCTGGGTGCATGGCGGCTACGTAGCGATTATCAGTACAATCAAACGCATGCCGAGGGAGGGTCAACCCATAACGGCCGCTTCTCACGCGTCTATATGTTCCGTCCTCTGCCGACGCTTGGCGCGAAACTGACGCTGGGTGAGACAGACTTTCAGTCCGCTATCTTTGATGCCTTTACCTATACCGGGGCGTCGCTGGTCAGCGATGAGCGCATGCTGCCCTGGTCTCTTCGCGGCTATGCACCGCAAATCGCCGGGATTGCGCAAACTAATGCCACCGTCACGGTGAGTCTCGCCGACCGCGTGATTTATCAAACTAAGGTGCCACCCGGCCCGTTTGTCATTCAGGATTTGAACCAATCCGTCCAGGGCACGCTGGACGTTAAAATTACCGAAGACGATGGCCGCGTGAGCACGTTTCAGGTGTCCGCCGCCTCCGTGCCCTTCCTGACGCGCAAGGGCCAGGTTCGCTACAAGCTTGCCGTGGGCAAACCCCGCGAAGATGCATCGCATGCCCTTGAAGACAGTGCCTTTATGAGCGGCGAGTTCTCGTGGGGCCTGTTCTCCAACACCTCACTGTACGGCGGCACGCTCGCCGATGGCGATAACTATCGCTCCATCGCAGCGGGCATCGGGCAAAACCTCGCGCTGATCGGGGCCCTCTCCTTCGATGTGACCCAGGCGACCAGCCAGCTCCCGAACAAGCCCTCTCAGACGGGTTACAGCTATCGCTTCAACTACAGCAAACGCTTTGATACCACGGGAAGCCAGCTTACCCTGGCCAGCTACCGCTACTCCGACCCGCAATTCCTCAGCTACGCACGCTTCCTGGACAGCGAAAATAATGACAGCCAGTCGGAAAAACAGACGTTTAGCATCACGGCCAGCCAGTACATTCCCGCGCTGTCACTCAATCTCTACCTTAGCCTGCTCCGGCAAACCTGGTGGGACGAAGCGCCATCCAATACGGGCAGCCTGACCGCGGGGTATAACTTCGATCTGGGCCGCTGGAAAAACCTTGGCGTTTCGGCATCGTTCAGCAAAACCCACTATGAAGATCGCGAGGACGACAATCAGTTCTACCTGTCTCTCAGCGTGCCGCTGGATCCTGACCATCGCCTCAGCTATTACCTGCGCAACAGCGACAACCTGAGCCAGACCCTCTCGTGGTACGACACCTCTGATAAGAACAACACCTGGGGCGTTTCTGCCGGTACCGAAAGTCAGCAGACCGATGCAGGCGCGCAGTTCAGCGGAAACTACCAGCACTACTCCCCGCTCGGCGATCTCAACGTTTCCGGAAGTTATAAGGCGAATGACTACAGCTCCCTCAGCGCCAGCTGGAATGGGTCATTCACCGGTACGGCAAAAGGCATGGCCCTGCACCGCCGCAGCTACGGCAACGAACCGCGTGTCATGGTGAGCACGGACGGCATCAGCAATATTCCGCTAAACATGTCGCGTGACCAGACCAACGCTTTCGGGATCGGGGTGCTTCCTTCATTCTCCAGCTACTCACCGTCAAGCGTGCAGGTCAACCTGAACGATCTCCCCGAAGGCGTAGACGTGGATAACCGCGTCATGACCTCGACCTGGACAGAAGGGGCCATCGGCTACCGCCAGATCGCCACCCGGGCAGGAAATGATGTTCTGGGCATCCTGCGAACCGCATCAGGCATGCCGCCGCTGGGCGCGCGCGTCCAGATGGCGGATAGCGGTAAAGACGTGAGTATCGTCGCCGACGAGGGCCATGTCTGGCTGGGTGCCGTACAGCCCGAGCAGCAATTCCTGGTAACCTGGGGCGACGCCAGCCAGTGTCGCTTCACGCTACCTTCACACCTCACTAACCTTTCGCAGCTTATGCTGCCGTGTCAGTAAATTATGATGAAACTCACTCCACTGAAAAGCCTGTGCCTGATGTTGATCGGTACAGCATTCGCCAGCCAGGCGGCCATTAATCTGGATCGTACCCGCATCGTCTTTCCCGAAACCGACAAGGCCAGCAGCCTGAAGGTCGATAACCAGAGCAAAACGCTCCCCTATCTTGCGCTCTCCTGGATCGAAGACGAAAACGGTCGTAAGGAAGACAGCCACTTTATGGCGCTTCCTCCGATCCAGCGCATTGAACCCGGATCGTCATCCCAGGTCAGGATCGTGAAGCAGGCGGCCACCAACGCGCTGCCAAAAGATCGGGAATCGCTCTTCTACTTCAACCTGCGCGAAGTGCCACCAAAAAGCGACAGCCTCGACGATGATCGCAGCGTCATGCAGGTCGCCATGCAGAGCCGTATCAAGCTGTTCTGGCGCCCGAAGGCTATCGTGAAAAAAGCAGGCGATCGTTCTGAAATGCGCATGGAGGTGACGGCAACGGCAAAAGGGCTGACAATTCATAACCCTACACCTTATTACCTCACCCTCGCCTGGCTAAGCAAAAATGGTAAAACCATGCTGCCCGGCTTTGACAGCCTGATGCTGGCACCCTTTGCCAGCGCCTCTGTCACCACCGGTGGCTATCACGGCAGCTATTACAGCATTGGTTATATCGACGATTACGGCGCACTGCGAAAGCTTGACGCGACCTGTCAGGGGACGTCGATCTGCCAACTTAAGGATGCGAAGGCCACAAGCGATGCGAAAGCTCACTAATGTTTTGATCGCGATGCTGCTGGCGCTGCTGCCCTTAAAAGCCGCGCTGGCGCTCGATTGCTATCTGGGCGCTCAGGGCGGCCCGGTGGAAGAGACAAAAACGATCAGTCCGTTTGCTATCCCCAGCAATGCACAGGTGGGGCAAAAGATCTGGGAATCTGACGACATTAAAATCCCGGTCACCTGTAACCACGATGTAGCCGGCAGCTTCGAAAAAGAGGACGTCTATGCCTGGGTCAACCCCTATCCAGCCGCTTCCGACCCTTACTACGAGCTGGGGGTCACCTATGAAGGCATGGATTATGACGCGACGGGGCAGCCAAACGGCGTAGATACCCGCCAGTGCCTTGATAATAACAACATCACCATGTACACCCCGGAACAAATTAAGCAAATGGGGTGGGAGAACCGGCTATGCTCAGGCAATGCCAATGATATTCACACCACGCGCACGTTCATTGCCCGACTGCGCCTTTACGTTCGTATAAAGGCCGTTCCGCCGCACGGCTACAAAAGTTCGCTGGGGGACTACGTCGTGGTGCAGTTTGACGGAAAAGGCGGGGTTAACCAGATGGCCGATGCAAAAAACCTCAAGTACCACATTAACGGGTTAGAAAACATTACCGTCCTCGACTGCGGCGCAACCTTCAGTATTTATCCTGAGAACCAGGAGATTGATTTCGGTACCTTCAGTGCTCGCGACATCGTGAATCAGCAAACGCGCAACCGCACCTTTACGGTTAAAACCACGAAAGTGCAGGACGCCCAGTGTTCAGATGGCTTTAAAATGGACTCATCGTTTTACACGACGGAGTCGCTCTCCGAAAACGATACTGCCCTGTTGATTGGAAATGGCTTAAAGCTACGTATCCTCAATGGAACCCAGCCTTATACCTTCAACCACTACGAAGAGTATGCGGATTTCACCGGGAGTACGTTGAACTATGAACAAACCTATACCGCGGAGCTCTCCCCCGACGCGGGAAAAGCCATTCAGTCAGGTCCGTTCGAAACGGTGGTGCTGTTTAAAATTAACTACCACTAGCCACAAAAAAGCCGGGTTTCCCCGGCTTTTTCACATCAGCGGTTTCAGCTGGCTTTGCGCTCGTGCGCCTGGCGGTACTCCACCAGATCTTCAATCGTGACTACCGGCATGTTGTGCAGACGCGCAAAGGTGATGCACTCCGGCGCGCGCGCCATGGTGCCATCATCGTTGGTCAATTCACACAGCACGCCAGCAGGTTTAAAGCCTGCCAGGGTCACCAGATCGATAGTCGCTTCGGTATGACCACCACGGGTCAGCACGCCGCCCGGCTGCGCACGCAGCGGGAAGACGTGGCCAGGACGGTGCAGATCGGAGGGTTTCGCCCCATCCGCAATGGCTGCACGCACGGTGGTCAAACGGTCAGCCGCCGACACACCAGTAGTCACGCCATGTGCAGCTTCAATGGTCACGGTAAAACCGGTCCCGAAGGCGCTGGTGTTGTTTTCAACCATCATTGGCAGATCAAGCTGCTGGCGGCGTTCTTCGTTGATACACAGGCATACGATGCCGCTACCGTGACGGATGGTCAGCGCCATCTGCTCAACGGTCATGTTTTCGGCAGCGAAAATCATGTCGCCTTCGTTTTCACGGTTTTCATCGTCAAGCACCATCACACCGCGGCCTTCGCGCAGTGCATCCAGTGCATGTTCAACACGTTGAATTGAAGTGCCAAAAGAGGAAAGTAGCGTCTGATTCATGGTAAAAAAACCTCATTAACATTATGGTTACCAGAATCAGGGCAGTCTTAGGAGCGCCGAACAAGCGGCAAAAAGATAACGTGAGCGGGCCCATGCCCGACTGGATCGTTACTCTCTCCCATCCGGACTCTAACCGTCGGCCCCGGAATTACACCGGATCTGCTGACCTTTGAGTAGTCACCCAAAGCGCTCGCGGGCTTTCAGCGTGAAGCTGATTTACCGCCGGTGGGGAATTTCGCCCCGCCCTGAGAATAAGCGAGATAACTATAACGCTATTGATTATGCTGGGCAATGCATAAGCATCAAACAATTTTGTTTACCCCGGGCATGACGCGCTACAATGGACACTGACACCTTTCCATCAAGGGAAACGACAATGATTGACCCAAAGAAAATTGAGCAAATTGCGCGTCAGGTTCATGAATCCATGCCAAAAGGCATTCGTGAATTTGGTGATGACGTTGAGAAGAAAATCCGCCAGACGCTGCAGGCGCAGTTGGTTCGCCTTGATTTAGTTAGCCGCGAAGAGTTCGACGTGCAGACGCAGGTTCTGCTGCGCACCCGCGAGAAGCTGGCGCTGCTGGAACAGCGTCTGAGCGAGCTGGAAAACCGTCATGCACCGGAAGAAGTGAAGCCGGCACCGGCGATTCCACCGGTGGATGATCAGGCATAAGTGCGGCCTGTTGTGCCCGGTGGCGCTTCGCTTACCGGGCCTACATGATCGCGGCGCAGCCGCCACGCGACATGAAAAAAACGGGCCAACTGGCCCGTTTTTTTACTGACTGTCTTTCTGGATCTTCCTGATGATGTTGGTAGTTGAACATCCGTCCTCAAAGTTGAGCACCATCACTTCACCACCGTTGGCCCAGACCTCTTCGCTACCTGCGATTTGCTCCGGCTTGTAATCACCGCCTTTGACCAGCAGGTCCGGCAGAATGCCAGCAATCAGGCGCTGCGGGGTATCTTCTTCAAACGACACCACCCAGTCCACCGCTTCCAGCGCGCCGAGCACAATCATGCGCTGCTCCAGCGGGTTCACCGGACGTGTTTCGCCTTTCAGACGTTTGGTCGACGCATCGCTGTTGACCGCCACAATCAGACGATCGCCCAGCTTGCGCGCATTCGCCAGATAAGAGACGTGACCCGCATGAAGAATGTCGAACACGCCGTTGGTCATCACCACTTTCTCGCCGCGTTTACGCGCAGCGGCAACAGCCACTTTCAGCTCGTCTTCGGTCATGACGCCAAAACCGGTGTCGGCACGCCCGCGCACCGCGTTTTCCAGCTCGATAGGGGAAACGGTTGAGGTCCCGAGTTTGCCGACGACCACACCCGCCGCAGCGTTCGCGAAGTAGCAGGCCTCTTCCAGGGAGTTACCCGCTGCCAGCGTCGCCGCCAGCACGCCGATCACCGTATCACCGGCACCGGTCACGTCGTACACTTCCTGCGCCTGGGTTGGCATATGTAGCGGCGCTTTGCCCGGCTGCAGCAGCGTCATCCCCTGCTCGGAGCGGGTCACCAGCAGCGCAGACAGCTCGAAGTCAGCAATGATCTTCATGCCGCGTTCAACCAGTTCTTCTTCGGTTTTGCACTTGCCCGCCACCGCTTCGAACTCAGAGAGGTTTGGCGTCAGCAGCGTCGCGCCGCGATAGCGCTCAAAATCGGTGCCTTTCGGGTCAATCAGCACCGGCACGTTAGCCTTACGCGCCAGCTGAATCATCGTCTGCACGCTCGCCAGCGCACCTTTAGCGTAGTCGGAAAGCACCAGCGCACCGATATTACCCAGCGCCTGGTTAATGCGCTCGTGCAGCGGCTCAGGATCAACGCCTTCAAACCCTTCTTCAAAGTCGAGGCGGATCAGCTGCTGGTTGCGCGACAGCACGCGCAGCTTGGTAATCGTTGGGTGGGTCGGAACAGAAACGAAGTCGCACTTCACGTTCACGTCCGCCAGCGACTTGCTCAGCGCACGCGCCGCATCGTCGATGCCGGTCAGGCCAACCAGACGCGACTGTGCGCCCAGGGAGGCAATGTTCATCGCCACGTTTGCCGCGCCGCCGGGACGCTCTTCAATGGTGTCGACCTTAACCACCGGTACCGGCGCTTCCGGAGAGATACGGCTGGTTGGCCCATACCAGTAGCGATCCAGCATCACATCCCCGACAACCATTACTCCAGCACGTTCAAACTCTGGCAGTGTTACTTTCATTCCTGACTCCAGAAAGATTCACAATTTGCGCGCGATAATATCACACTTGATTTGTTACGCACGGCTCCACCAGCCATTTCTGCCAGCTTGCCGTCACCTGGGCGCGCTCTGCGGCAAAACAGTCCAGCGCGACATGTCCCGGCTGCTCCTGCAACGCCAGGTGATGAAGTTCATCGCGCAGCGTGGTGTAGGCGCGGGTTAAGGCCTGCGCCTCTTGCTCGTCCATAATATCGTTTTGCGCCAGCAGTTCCAGAATGCGCACGTTATCCGACCAGCGCGTCAGCTTCGGCTTATCGTGTGCGTGCAGCAGCACCAGATACTGAGTGATAAATTCAATATCGGTAATACCACCCTCGTCGGCTTTAATATCAAAGCGATCGCGATGCTTATTGCCCAGATGCGCGCGCATTTTCTCGCGCATCTCGCGCACCTCGGTCTGCAACGTACTGCCCTCGCGCGGGGTGGTCATGACCGCCCTGCGAATCGCATCGAACTGCGCGTGCAGCTGCGGATCGCCATAGACCACGCGGGCACGCACCAGCGCCTGATGCTCCCACGTCCAGGCTTCGTTTTTCTGATAATCGGCGAAGGATTCCGTTGAGGTCACCAGCATGCCCGCCGCGCCGGACGGGCGCAGGCGCGCATCCACTTCATACAGAATGCCGGACGAAGTGCGGGTGCTGAACAGGTGCATAATGCGCTGGGCCAGGCGCAGATAGAACTGACGCCCGTCGATTTCGCGCTCGCCGTCGGTCATCACGTCCGCCGGGCAATCATGCAGGAAGATCAAATCCAGATCGGAACTGTATCCCAGCTCCCAGCCGCCGAGCTTGCCGTAACCCACCACCGCGAAGCCGCGCCCTTCTCGATCGGCCAGATGTTTTGGCTGACCGTAGCGGGCCACCATCTGCACCCACGCCTGCTGGACAACCGCGTCAATAATCGCTTCCGCAAGCCAGGTTAAGTGATCGCTCACTTTCATCACCGGCAGCGTTCCGGCAATATCGGCCGCCGCCACACGCAGCATCTGTGCCTGTTTAAACTGGCGCAGCGCCTCCAGCTGTTGTTCTTCGTCCTCTTCAGGCACGCGCAGCAAATACTGGCGCAGCTCGTCACGATACGCATCCGTCGCCGTCGGCTGATAGAGCGTGTTCGGGTCGAGCAGTTCGTCCAGCAGCAGCGGGTAACGCGCCAGCTTGTTCGCCACCATCGGCGACGCGGCGCAGAGCGTTATCAGGTGCTTCAGCGCGCCCGGAAACTCGCTCAATAGCTCAAGATAGGTGGTACGCGTGATAATCCCGCTCAGCAGCGGCATCATGCGCGACAGCGGCACCGGCGCGTCTTCTCGCGAGCAGACCTCGCTCAGCAGATGCGGCATCAGATGATCCAGCACCTGACGACCGCGCGGCCCGATGGCGCGTTTGTTCAGTTCGAGACGGAAATCGGCAATTAAGGCCACCACACGATGGCGGGCATCATCGCTTAAGTGCGTCAGCACCGGCGTGGTGTCATCTTCCTGGAGCGCATCCTGCCACAGCTCGCGCCAGTGCTCGGAGAGCGCATCATCCGGGGATTCACTTTCATCGTCGCCAATCAGATCGTTAAAGATGCGGCGCACGCCTGCCATGTGTGCGTCCAGCGTTTCGGTCAGTGCCGCCCAGTCGTCCGCAACCATGCCCCAGGCCAGACGCGCCCGGTTCAGCTCATCGCCCGGCAATGTCTGCGTCTGCTCGTCATTGATGCTTTGCAGCAAATTTTCCAGACGGCGCAGGAAAAGATAGGCTTCGCGCAGGGTTTGCGCGTCGCCGTCCGGCAGCAGGTGCAGTTGCTCAATGGCGCTCAGCGTCGGCAGGAGCGAGCGCGACTGCAGCGACGGCTCTCGCCCGCCGCGAATGAGCTGGAAGACCTGAACGATAAATTCAATTTCACGAATGCCGCCCGCGCCGAGCTTAATATTGTCCTTCAGCCCACGGCGGCGGACCTCGCGGGCAATCATCCCTTTCATATTACGCAGAGACTGGATCACGCTGAAATCAATGTAGCGGCGGAAAACGAACGGGCGCAGCATGGCGCGAAGTTCGTTAGCATAAGCGTCGTCGCTGTCGCCCATGATCCGCGCTTTGACCATTGCGTAACGCTCCCAGTCGCGCCCCTGCTCCTGGTAATAATCCTCCAGCGCGGCAAAGCTCAGCACCAGTGGACCGCTGTCGCCAAACGGGCGCAGGCGCATGTCCACGCGGTAGACAAAGCCGTCCTGCGTCGGCTGGTCCAGTGCCTTGATCAGACGCTGGCCGAGGCGGGTAAAGAACTGGGCGTTGTCCAGCTCGCGGCGCCCGCCGCGCGTCGAGCCGTTTTCCGGCCAGGCAAAAATCAGGTCGATATCTGAGGAGAAGTTCAGCTCGCAACCGCCCAGCTTCCCCATCCCCAGAATCAACAGCGGCTGCGGAACCCCTTCTTCACTGCACGGCGTGCCCCACTCTTTACAGCAGGCGGCGTAGAGCCAGTCTCGCGCGGCGATGATCAGCGTTTGCGCCAGCTCGCTCAACTGCTGCAACGTACTCTCTTCGCTCACCAGCGCCAGCGACTGCGCCCAGGCAATGCGTACCATCACCCGGCGGCGAAACTGACGCAGAACGCGCATCAGCGTCGCTTCATCAGCCACATCTGCCAGCGCGGCTTGCAGCCAGCTGGCATACTGCCGCCACTCGTTCGCCTGCGGCGGTGCGCTCTCCAGCTCTGCCAGCCAGTCCGGGTTGGCACTCACACTTTCCTGAACAAAATCACTGAACGTGAGCACGCTTTTGGCCTGCTCACTTAACGATGACGCCGGTAAAGACTCGGGCAGACGCTCGCAAACGGTCTGCCAGTGCTGCTGTAACTGCGAAGAAATCGGCATATCAGGGGTTCCTTGCCAGAATTAACGTTTTCCGCTGTGCAGCCAGTACGGATCCTGCGAAATGGCCTCGTTGCGGAAATGCTCGATCTCAATCTGCTGACGGGTTTCAATGGCATGCTTGAGCCCCTGCCAGTTTTCCAGCCAGGCCTGCGCCTTCACGCCCTCATACGCCCCCGACAGCAGCAACATGCTGTCGATATTACGCGCCAGACGGGGAAGCTGATCGCCGTACTGGTCACCCAGCGGATGTGCGAAGGTCGTTCTCAGTTCGGCAGCGTGACGGGAAAGATGGATATCCGCGAAGCGTTTAAAATTATCCGCGATTTTGGTCTGCGCTTTTGCATCCAGGAAGCTGCGCCAGCCGCGCGTCACCAGAAACTCGGTCAGCGCCAGTTTTGCCGCGGCGTTTTGCGGGCTGTAGATCACCGTTTGCGCGGAGACATCGGAATGCATCAGCGTTTCAGTTTGGGTCAGCAGGTCACGTAAGTGAGCACTTGCTTTACGCGGTACGATACCGCCAAACAGTGCCAGGGCATGACGCACCAGCCCAATGGCGGCCAGCACCTGTTTGCTGGCATTTTTCACGTTACGCGCCCAGAGTTCCTCATGGTACTGCCATTGAGAGAGGGCCAGATCCAGCGCCGCTTCCATGCCCTGTTCAATGCTGGCCTTCGGAACAACACGCAGAATCGGGGTCTCTCTCAGCAGGCGTGGCGCATTCCCGGCCGCCAAATGGTAACCGCGCGCCGCTTTACTCAGGCTGCCCTGACGTAAACCCGGCTGGCTCACCAGCTTGCGCGCCAGTTTCAGCACGTCGCTCGCATCTCCTTCCAGCAGTTCCAGCTCCAGCTCGCAAATAGGCTCCTGGAACTCACCCGCCTTCACTTCGCCTAAATCCAGCGCGATTTCAATGCGGCTCTTACCTTCCGTCACCAGCCATTTCTCACGGCAAAAATCGGTACTGAACAGCGGCTGTACCTGCTCTGCCAGCGTGGCAGGCCGTTCACCTTCCGGCCAGACCTCCGCCGGGAAACGATCCAGCTCAAGTTCTGGCTTACTGATGTCGATATTGTATTCCGGGCGCTGGTGCAAACCGCCGACCACGCGGCCGGCGATTTTCATCGTCATCTCGTAGCGCCCGTTTGCGCCGCGGATGCGCAGCCCCATATCGTGGCTACGCAGCCAGTTGTCCGGCGTTTCGTAGTAGATGTTGAGCAACTGTACGGGTTCATGGTGCTCGCCGGAGAGCGTATGCAGATGCTGGCGGAGCGCGTCAACGCTGTCTTTTTCGACGATAAATTTTAATTCGATTTCCTGAGCCATAGCCTTGTACTTTTGCGGGCGTCACAGACGCGTCAATGAGGGCGAACTTCCTCGCCATTTGTTTGTCAGTACATAGTATTTTGCGCCAAATTGCCATGCAATGAGCAATTTGACGGGCGTAAATGTGTAGAGTCGTGACACAGATGATTCTGATTGCTGACGAATGCTTTGCGTAGAGACACTGTTGCCACTACTATCGTTCCACTATTTATGAAAATAACGACTAATGATGCTTAAATTACGCCTGATTGGACTTACTTTACTCGCTTTTAGCGCCGCAACCGCAGTGCACGCTGAAGAGAAGCGTTACGTTTCTGACGAACTGAACACCTGGGTACGCAGTGGCCCCGGAGATAATTATCGCCTCGTGGGCACGGTGAATGCCGGCGAGGAAGTAACCCTGTTACAGACCAACGCGGACACCAACTATGGTCAGGTTCGCGACAGTACCGGTCGTACTTCCTGGATCCCGCTGAAAGAGCTGAGCACCGTACCAAGCCTGCGCACGCGCGTTCCGGATCTGGAAAACCAGGTGAAGACCCTGACCGACAAGCTGAACAACATCGACGGTACCTGGAACCAGCGCACCGCAGAGATGCAGCAGAAAGTGGCACAGAGCGACAGCGTGATTAACGGTCTGAAAGAAGAGAATCAAAAACTCAAAAACGAGCTGATCGTCGCGCAGAAAAAGGTAAACGCCGCGAATCTGCAGCTTGATGACAAGCAGCGCACCATCATCATGCAGTGGTTTATGTATGGCGGCGGCGTGCTGGGCGTGGGTCTGGTGCTGGGTCTGGTCCTGCCGCATCTTATCCCAAGCCGCAAGCGTAAAGACCGCTGGATGAACTAATTCGTCTTCTCTGCCAGACTTACGTATCATTCTGGAAAAGAGAAAACGGGAGAGTTGGGCGTGAAGAGTTATCTGGTCGGTGGTGCGGTACGTGATGCGTTGTTAGGTCTGCCGGTCAAAGATAAAGACTGGGTCGTCGTTGGCGCCACCCCGGAAGAGATGCTCGACGCGGGCTACCAGCAGGTAGGCCGCGATTTTCCCGTGTTTCTTCATCCGAAAAGCCGCGAAGAGTACGCTCTGGCGCGTACCGAACGGAAATCCGGCTCCGGCTATACGGGTTTCACCTGCTACGCCGCGCCGGATGTGACGCTGGAGCAGGATTTGCTGCGCCGCGATCTCACCATTAACGCCCTGGCACAGGACGAAAACGGCCATATCATCGATGCCTACGGCGGGCAGGATGACCTGCGCAACCGTCTTTTACGTCACGTCTCCCCGGCATTTTCTGAAGATCCGCTCCGCGTTCTGCGCGTGGCGCGCTTTGCCGCGCGTTACGCCCATCTGAGCTTCCGCATTGCGGATGAGACGATGGCGCTGATGACGGCCATGACCGAGGCGGGCGAATTAGAACACCTGACGCCGGAGCGCGTCTGGAAAGAGACGGAAAATGCCCTGACCACCCGCAACCCACAGGTCTTTTTCCAGGTCCTGCGTGACTGCGGCGCACTGAAGGTGCTGTTCCCTGAAATCGACGCGCTGTTTGGCGTACCCGCGCCGGCAAAATGGCATCCGGAAATTGATACCGGCGTGCACACGCTGATGACGCTGAGCATGGCGGCCATGCTCAGTCCTGAAGTAGACGTGCGTTTTTCCACCCTCTGCCACGATCTCGGCAAAGGCTTAACGCCGAAAGAATTCTGGCCACGGCATCATGGTCACGGCCCGGCAGGCGTAAAGCTGGTAGAAGGGCTTTGCCAGCGCCTGCGCGTGCCGAATGAGATCCGTGACCTGGCAAAACTGGTCGCTGAATTCCACGACCTGATCCACACCTTCCCGATCCTGAAACCCGCCACTATCGTGAAGCTGTTCGATAATATCGACGCCTGGCGCAAGCCGCAGCGCGTGGAGCAGATCGCACTCACCAGCGAAGCCGACGTTCGCGGCCGCACCGGGTTTGAAGCATCCGATTACCCTCAGGGGCGACTGCTGCGCGAAGCGTGGATTGTGGCAAAAGCGGTGCCGACGAAAGACGTTGTCGAGGCAGGATTTAAAGGCCCGGAAATTCGTGAAGAGCTGACGAAACGGCGAATTGAGGCCGTAACGGCGTGGAAGGAAAAACGTTGCCCTCAGCCGAAAGACTGAGGGCAGTGGGTCATCAGAAGAAGACCACGTAAACGGCAGCCGCGACAATAAAGCGGTAGATCGCGAACGGAATGAACGAGATACGCTTAATCAGCTGCAAGAAGGTTTTGATGGCAATCAGCGCCACGATAAAGGCGGTGACAAAGCCCACGGCAAACATCGGAATGTCACCCGTGGTCAGGAAGCCAATGCTTTTGTAGAGATCCAGCGCGGTGGCGCCCATCATCATTGGCACCGCCAGCAGGAACGAGAACTCCGACGCCGCGTAACGGCTCACGCCCATCAACATCCCGCCGGAAATCGTTGCCCCAGAACGGGAGAAGCCCGGCCACAGCGCCAGACACTGGAAGCAACCAATGATAAATGCCTGACGATACGTCATATCGTCCAGCCCTTCCGCACGCGGGGTTTTAGGCTTCAGCACTTCGGCAGCAATCAGCAGGAAGCCACCGACCACCAGCGCGTACATCACGTTAATAGGGTTAAACAGCGATTTGATGGCATCGTGGAAAACCAGGCCCAGCACCACTGCGGGGATCATCCCGAGCAGAATATGAATGAGCGTCAGGCGCCCCGAGCCTTCGCCTTCACGCTGCGGCAGACGGCCAAAGTGGATGCCGATCAGGCCAAACAGGCGACGCCAGAACATCACGACCACCGCCAGAATAGAACCGAGCTGAATGACGACTTCAAACGTCTTTGCGGTATCGCCTTCAAAGCCCAGCAGATGGCCAACGATAATCATATGGCCCGTACTGGAAACTGGCAAAAACTCCGTCAATCCTTCGACCACACCCAGTATTGCCGCCACCAGCAGCGAGTGCATATCGCTCATCTATAAACCCCTAAAAAGATATAAAAAAACGGTCGCCCCAACGGCTCCCGTGAAAGATACAGCTATAAGACCGATATAACCTAAAATGGTTTAGCAATTATGACGTTAAATCTTACCTTTCAGATTTGTGCCACGCTCGATAATCACGCCCACATTGGCCGCACGCGCTACCGCTCCCGGCTTGCTCAGCTTGATGCGCACCCACGGTGAGTTGAATTTGGTCAGCAGCAGTTCCGCCACCTCTTCCGCCACACGTTCCACCAGCGCAAAACGCTGTCCTTCCACATGGCCGATGACCGTTTCACTGATGTCGGCGTAGCTCAGACAGTCATTCACATCATCGCTTTTTGCTGACTTGCGGTTGTCCCAGCCCATTTCGATATCGAACACTAACTTCTGCTCGATGGTCTGTTCCCAGTCGTAAACACCAATTGTGGTGATTACCGAAAGTTGCTCTATAAATACAATATCCATCACGACCTGCCTGCTTTTTGGCTAAACCGGATACCACTTCCGGCGAATTATGCGTATTATCCACAGATGCTGAGAATACAGATACATTTTCAAAACGGAACAGCGTTATGAGTGCAATCGCGCCTGGAATGATCCTCCTCGCCTATCTTTGCGGCTCAATCTCCAGCGCCATTCTGGTCTGCCGCATTGCCGGGTTACCTGACCCGCGTGAAAGTGGTTCCGGGAATCCGGGAGCGACCAACGTACTTAGAATTGGCGGCAAGGGAGCAGCCGTAGCGGTTTTGATTTTTGATGTTCTGAAAGGGATGCTACCCGTCTGGGGCGCTTATGCGCTGGGCGTCACGCCGTTCTGGCTGGGGCTCATTGCGATTGCGGCCTGCGTCGGCCACATCTGGCCCGTTTTCTTCGGTTTTAAAGGTGGTAAAGGCGTTGCAACCGCCTTTGGCGCTATCGCCCCTATCGGCTGGGATCTTACCGGCGTAATGGCGGGCACCTGGCTGCTCACCATCTTGCTGAGCGGTTATTCCTCGCTCGGCGCCATCGTCAGCGCGCTCATTGCCCCGTTTTACGTCTGGTGGTTCAAACCCCAGTTCACCTTCCCGGTGTCAATGCTCTCCTGCCTGATCCTGCTGCGTCATCACGATAATATTCAGCGTCTGTGGCGTCGTCAGGAGACCAAAATCTGGACGAAGCTCAAGCGAAAGAAAAAAGATCCGGAGTAAAACGCGCAACGCCGGCAGCAGAAAACGTATCCATAAGCGACTCATATGACAGCCTTCATTTCCGCCAGGGCATACTGAAACGTATCCCGATGGTGTGGAAATGGATGCAGCATGTTAGCAGCTCAGGTCACTGATAATACGTATAAAGGCTGGCAGGCATCGCTTGCCCTGCTGTTTTGTCACACCCCTGAGAAAACCCTCCTGCACGCCGCCCACCACGTCGGGCCGCTCACCGTTCAACGCCCGTTTTATCCCGAAGGGGAAACCTGTCACCTCTATTTACTGCATCCGCCCGGCGGCATTGTGGGCGGCGATACGCTGGACATTTCCGTTCGGCTGGACGCCAAAAGCCACGCGCTTATCACCATGCCCGGCGCCAGTAAGTTCTATCGCAGCAGCGGCCCGCAGGCCTGTCTGAATCAACACTTTTATCTCGATGATGGATCCACGCTGGAGTGGCTGCCGCAAGATACCATCCTCTTTCCCGGTGCCAATGCCGCACTGCGCTCCGTCTTCCACCTGAAGGCCTCCAGCACGCTGCTGGCGTGGGAGTTGTATTGCCTGGGTCGCCCGGTAATCGGTGAAACCTTCAGCCACGGCACGCTGGAGAGCCGCCTTGAGGTCTGGGTAGACGATGAACCGCGCCTGATTGAGCGTCAGCACCTGAGCGACGGCGATCTTGCGCCCGTTGCCGGACATCCGTGGCTCGGCACGCTGCTGTTCTATCCGGCCGGGGAAACGCATCTTGATACGGTCCGCGAGCGCCTCGCACCGCTGGGAAATTATGCAGGTGCAACGCTTACCGACGATCTGCTGTCGGTGCGTTTCCTCTCCCACGATAACCTGATTTGCCAGCGGGTGATGCGCGACATCTGGCAGTCGCTTCGCCCGCTTCTCACCCCTAAAAATGCCTGTTCGCCGCGTATCTGGCAGACATAAGAGAAACGTTATGGAACTGACCCCCAGAGAAAAAGACAAGCTGTTGCTGTTCACCGCCGCGCTGGTTGCCGAACGCCGCCTTGCGCGCGGGGTTAAGCTCAATTATCCAGAATCGGTCGCGCTGATCAGCGCCTTTATTATGGAAGGCGCGCGCGATGGCGAAACCGTCGCCTCGCTGATGGAAGCGGGTCGTCACGTTCTGACGCGCGACCAGGTAATGGAGGGCGTACCGGAGATGATCCCGGATATTCAGGTGGAGGCCACCTTCCCGGACGGCTCCAAGCTCGTCACCGTCCACAATCCGATCGTCTAAGGAGCACGTCATGATCCCTGGCGAATACCAGATCCAGCCCGGCACGGTTGCCCTCAACGTCGGGCGTGAAACCCAACAAGTGATTGTTGAAAACCACGGCGACAGGCCGATACAGGTCGGATCGCACTATCACTTTTACGAGGTCAACCCGGCGCTGAAGTTCGACCGGGAAGCCACCAGAGGCTACCGGCTGAATATTCCGGCAGGCACCGCCGTGCGTTTCGAGCCCGGCCAGAAGCGGGAAGTCACGCTGGTACAGGTGACGGGCGCGCAGCGTATTTTCGGGTTTCGCGGCGAGGTGATGGGGGAGGTGAAAAATGGCTGACATTTCACGCCGGGCGTATGCCGATATGTTCGGCCCCACCACCGGCGATAAAGTGCGGCTGGCCGACAGCAAGCTATGGATCGAAGTGGAAGACGATCTCACGGTCTACGGTGAAGAGGTCAAATTCGGCGGCGGAAAGGTGATCCGCGACGGTATGGGCCAGGGGCAGATGACCGCCGACGACTGCGTGGATCTGGTGCTCACCAACGCGTTGATCGTCGATCACTGGGGGATCGTGAAAGCCGATATCGGCGTCAAGAACGGGCGGATCTTTGCCGTCGGTAAAGCCGGTAACCCGGATATTCAGCCCGGCGTGACGATCCCAATCGGCGCCGCAACGGAAGTGATTGCCGCCGAAGGGAAGATCGTGACCGCGGGCGGGATCGACACCCATATTCACTGGATCTGCCCGCAGCAGGCGGAAGAGGCGCTGGTTTCCGGCGTGACCACCATGATCGGCGGCGGCACCGGCCCTGCGGCGGGCACCAACGCCACCACCTGCACGCCAGGGCCGTGGTACATCGCGCGTATGCTGCAGGCAGCCGATACGCTACCAGTGAATATCGGCCTCCTCGGCAAAGGTAATGGCTCTAACCCGGACGCCCTGCGCGAGCAGGTCGCGGCTGGCGCCATTGGGCTGAAGATCCACGAAGACTGGGGCGCAACGCCCGCGGCGATCAACTGCTCGCTGGAGGTTGCCGAAGAGATGGATATTCAGGTGGCGCTGCACAGCGACACGCTGAACGAGTCCGGGTTTGTCGAGGACACGCTGGCCGCGATTGGCGGGCGCACCATCCACACCTTCCATACCGAAGGCGCGGGTGGCGGCCATGCGCCGGATATTATCACCGCCTGCGCGCATCCGAATATTCTGCCCTCCTCCACCAACCCGACGCTGCCCTACACGGTGAACACCATCGACGAACATCTCGACATGCTGATGGTCTGCCACCACCTCGACCCGGATATTGCCGAGGACGTGGCGTTTGCCGAGTCGCGCATTCGCCGGGAGACCATCGCCGCTGAAGACGTGCTGCACGATATCGGCGCGTTCTCGCTCACTTCGTCAGATTCACAGGCCATGGGCCGCGTGGGAGAAGTGATTATCCGTACCTGGCAGGTTGCGCACCGCATGAAGGTCCAGCGCGGCGCCCTGCCGGAAGAGACCGGCGATAACGACAACTTCCGCGTGAAGCGCTATGTCGCTAAGTACACCATCAACCCGGCGCTGACCCACGGCATCGCCCATGAGGTCGGTTCCATTGAGGCGGGCAAGCTGGCGGATCTGGTGGTCTGGTCACCGGCGTTTTTTGGCGTCAAACCTGCCACCATCGTCAAAGGTGGAATGATCGCCTGCGCGCCGATGGGCGATATTAACGCCTCGATCCCCACGCCGCAGCCGGTGCATTACCGCCCGATGTTTGGCGCGCTGGGTGCCGCGCGCCACGCCACCCGGCTGACGTTTATCTCCCAGGCCGCCAGCGCGAACGGCGTCCCGCAGCAGCTCAATCTGCAAAGCGCCACGGCGGTGGTGAAAGGCTGCCGGACGGTGAAGAAGACCGACATGATCCACAACGGTTTACTACCCAATATTACCGTCGATTCGCAAACCTACGAGGTGCGCGTCGACGGTGAACTGATAACCAGCGAACCGGCCGACGTTCTGCCGATGGCGCAACGCTATTTCCTGTTCTGAGGAGTGATGATGATCTATTTAACCCAACGCCTGGACCACGCGCACCCGATTACCGCCAGCGTCACGCTGCCGATTGACGTGCGGGTGAAAAGCCGCGCCCGCGTGGCGCTGAACGACGGCCGCGACGCCGGGCTGATGTTGCCGCGCGGCCTGCTGCTGCGCGGGGGCGACCTGCTGACGACAGACGACGGTAGTGAGGTCATCGAAGTGATCGCAGCGGCAGAGTCGGTCTCCGTGGTGCGCTGCGCCGACCCGTTCCTGCTCGCCCGCGCCTGCTACCACCTGGGCAACCGCCACGTGCCGCTGCAGATCATGCCCGGCGAATTGCGCTATCACCACGATCACGTTCTCGACGACATGCTGCGCCCGTTCGGGCTGGAGGTGACCTTCGACTCCCTGCCGTTTGAACCGGAAGCGGGCGCCTATGCCAGCGATGCCCACAGCCATAGCCACTCTCACGCTCATTCACATTAAGGATTAATTATGCGCAAGCTCCTCCCCCTGTTACTGCTGGCCTTTTCCGTTCCGGCGCTCGCCCATCCAGGCCATGGTGCCGACAGCTTCCAGGCCGGTTTTTTCCATCCCCTGACCGGGCTCGATCACCTGCTGATGCTTACCGGCGCGGGCGTGCTCTCGGCGCTGAGTGGCCGCAAACTCCTGCTACCGTTTGCCACTCTCGGGATGATGCTCGTTGGCGCTGTTGCAGGCAGTCTGCTCGGCGGATTTAGCGGCATGGAGATGCTGATTATCGCCTCGCTGGCGGTCTGCGGCGTGATGATGTTTAAAACTGAAAACCGTCTGCTGCTGGCGGTACCTGCTCTGGCGATGTTCCACGGCTGGGCACACGGTGTGGAGATGTCCGGCCACAGCTTCTGGCTCTTCACCAGCGGGTTTATGTTCGCCAGCGCCACGGTGCTGTGCGCCAGCTTCGCGGCAGGATTACTGCTGCGCCGTCATGACGGCCTGCGTAAAATGTTCGGCGGTGGGTTGATTGTCTCTGCCCTGCTGGCGTTGATGAGCTGATGGAGCACGCCCGCCAGTGGCTGCGCCTGATGCAGCTCTCCAGCAGTAGCCTGCCGGTTGGGTCGTTTACCTGGTCGCAGGGGCTGGAGTGGGCGGTAGAGGCAGGCTGGGTCACGGATGCCGACGCCTTTAAACGCTGGCAAATCCAGCAGATGGAGCAGAGCTTTTACTGCGTCGATCTGCCGCTCTTTACTCGCCTGTATCTCGCCTGCGAACAACAGGATTGGGTGGCGGCAAAACGCTGGACGGCATACCTGCTCGCCTGCCGGGAAACGCGCGAGCTGCGCGATGAGGAGCGCAACCGTGGCGCGGCCTTTACGCGCCTGATTAAAAGCTGGGAGCCTGACTGCCCGACTGAATGGCTGACACTGTGTATGCAGAGCCAGCTCTGCGGCATGGCGTGGCTCGGCGTGCGCTGGGACATTGGCGCGCGCGAACTGGCGCTCAGTCTCGGCTACAGCTGGATTGAGAGCGCGGTGATGGCGGGCGTTAAGCTGGTGCCGTTTGGGCAGCAGGCGGCGCAGCAGTTGATTATCGACCTGAGCGACCACTTCGCCGCCGGGTTCGAAGAGGCATTTTTACGTGACGACGACGCGCTTGGCGCAGCCACGCCGCTGTCTGCCATCGCCTCCGCGCGCCACGAAACACAATATTCACGACTATTCCGTTCCTGAGGAGTCAACATGGCTGATTACAAACATCCCCTGCGCGTCGGCGTCGGCGGCCCGGTAGGGTCGGGTAAAACCGCCCTGCTGGAAGCGCTCTGCAAGGCAATGCGCGATACATATCATCTTGCGGTAGTCACTAACGATATCTACACCAAAGAGGATCAGCGCATCCTGACCGAGGCGGGCGCACTGGACCCAGAGCGCATTGTTGGCGTGGAGACCGGCGGCTGCCCGCATACCGCCATCCGCGAAGATGCCTCGATGAACCTGGCGGCGGTGGAAGCGTTAA
>NZ_JTLF01000132.1:0-5818 GCF_000798855.1 Enterobacter sp. ZOR0014
GTTAATCAACTGTGTCCGCTGCGCGGCCGAAATGGGCAGAGGCACTTTTCGGGTTGACTCGAATTCCGCCCGATTGCGTGATAGCGGTTCGTGAACCTCCACCCATCGGCTACCGTCCGGCTCTGTCGTCACTTTAACGGGGCGATCGATAATCTGCACACGGGTGCCCACGGGAACATTATCGAAAAGATATTTGATATCGGCGTTACGCAGACGAATACATCCCTGGCTAACCCGTAGCCCGATACCGAAATTCGAGTTGGTGCCGTGAATCGCATACAGCCTGCCGATATATATCGCATACAGGCCCATCGGGTTATCCGGCCCGGCGGGCACGAAGGCCGGAAGCGTTTTCCCCTCTGCCGCATAGGCGCGCCGCGTATTCGGCGTCGGAGACCAGGTGGGGCCTTCCTGCTTACGCTCAACGGCCGTTACCCAGTTTCGCGGAGTTTCACGCCCGGCCTGACCTATGCCGATGGGCAATACGTCAACGGTATTACTGCCCGGTGGATAATAGTAGAGACGCATTTCCGCCACGTTAACGACAATCCCCTCGCGGACGGTGTCGGGCAAAATCAGTTGCTGGGGGATCACCAGCCGGGTGCCGGACTTAGGCAGAAAAGGATCCACGCCCGGGTTTGCTTCCAGCATATTGCTTAGGCCCTGTCCGTAGCGCGCGGCAAACGCCTCAAGCGGTAGCGTATTGCGATCCGGCACGGTGATGACCTGCGAGCTGCCCACCAGACGACTGCCCGTCGGTGGTAAGGGATAACTCACCGCCTGCACGCTGTGGCCGATCAGTAATGCAGCAAGACAACCCAACACCTCTGTACGACGCATCTTCCCTTCCTCAGTCGCTTCGCTATTTGTTAAGCATAGCGTAGCCGTTTTGCATTACCCATCAGGAGATAAAATCAGTTTGCACGGGCTGCCTGTCGCGGTAGTCTCATAGGTTCCGTTTATATGACGGCTGCTATGTGAGTGACCTTTTCTTATACCAATAATTAAAATCAGTATGGACAGGACAACTATGGACTCCACCCTCATCTCCGAACGACCCGGCGAGGAGACCCCTTCGCTCAATCGTGCCCGTCGCGCCGCCCTCGGCAGCTTCGCGGGCGCCGTCGTCGACTGGTATGATTTTCTGCTCTACGGTATCACCGCCGCGCTGGTGTTTAACCGTGAATTCTTCCCCCAGGTCAGCCCCGCGATGGGCACCCTCGCCGCATTTGCCACCTTCGGCGTCGGGTTCCTGTTTCGTCCGCTTGGTGGGGTGATCTTCGGCCACTTCGGCGACCGGCTGGGCCGCAAACGTATGCTAATGCTTACCGTCTGGATGATGGGGATTGCCACCGCGCTGATTGGCATTCTCCCTTCGTTTTCCGCCATTGGCTGGTGGGCACCGATATTGCTGGTGATACTGCGCGCCATCCAGGGCTTCGCCGTAGGCGGCGAATGGGGCGGTGCGGCGCTGTTGTCCGTTGAGAGCGCACCGAAAAACCGGAAAGCGTTCTACAGCAGCGGCGTACAGGTGGGATATGGCGTGGGGCTGCTGCTGTCGACCGGGCTGGTGTCACTCATCAGCCATTACACCACCGACGAGCAGTTCCTGAGCTGGGGCTGGCGCATTCCGTTTATCTTCAGCATCGTGCTGGTCATTGCCGCGCTGTGGATCCGTAATGGGATGGAGGAGTCGGCAGAATTCGAAAAGCAGCAGGAAAAGCCTTCCGTCAAAAAACGCCTTCCGGTTATGGAAGCCCTCGTCCGGCACCCTGGCGCTTTTCTGAAAATTATCGCCCTGCGCCTGTGTGAGCTGCTGACGATGTACATCGTCACCGCGTTTGCCCTGAACTACTCGACTGAAAATCTCGGTCTGCCGCGTGAGCTATTCCTGAATATTGGTCTGGTGGTCGGCGGGATCAGCTGCCTGACTATCCCCTGTTTCGCCTGGCTGGCGGACAGATTTGGCCGCCGTCGCGTCTATATCACCGGCGCGCTGATTGGTACCCTCAGCGCCTGGCCGTTCTTTATGGCGCTGGAGGCGCAGTCTGTGTTCTGGATTGTCTTCTTCGCCATTATGCTCGCGAACATCGCTCACGATATGGTGGTCTGCGTACAGCAGCCGATGTTTACCGAACTGTTTGGTGCGAGCTATCGCTACAGCGGCGCGGGCGTGGGCTACCAGGTTGCCAGCGTGGTCGGCGGCGGTTTCACGCCGTTTATTGCCGCCGCGCTGGTGACCTTCTCCGGGGGAAACTGGCACAGCGTGGCGATTTATCTGCTGGCTGGATGCCTGCTGTCAGCGGCGACGGCGCTACTGATGAAAGAGACGCGCCACAGCTGATCTCCCTTTTGTTTCACAGGCGTGTGACATACTATCGGGTAGAGTCGCACACCTGTGGAACAAGGAGACAGAGATGAATAATAAGGGCTCCAGCCTGACCCCGGCTCAGGCGCTGGAAAAACTCGACGCACTGTATGAACAGTCCGTCAACGCGCTGCGCAGCGCCATCAGCGAATATATCGAAACAGGGAAACTTCCCGACGAAAAGGCCAGAAGTGAGGGCCTTTTTGTTTATCCATCGCTCTCTGTGACCTGGGACGGTAGCGCCAGCACGACGCCAAAAACCCGCGCCTATGCCCGTTTTACCCACTCCGGCTGCTACAGCACCACCGTCACCCGCCCTGCACTATTCCGCCCTTATCTTGAAGAGCAACTCACGCTGTTATACCAGGATTACGGCGCACACATTGCCGTAGAACCTTCACAGCATGAGATCCCGTATCCTTACGTGATTGACGGTTCGGCGCTAACCCTTGATCGTTCCATGAGCGCGGGACTGACCCGCCATTTCCCAACCACCGAGCTTTCACAGATTGGCGATGAAACGGCAGACGGGATTTATCACCCGGCAGAATTTTCTCCCCTCTCGCACTTTGATGCCCGCCGGGTGGATTTCTCGCTGGCACGCCTGCGCCACTACACCGGCACGCCCGCCGAGCATTTCCAGCCGTTCGTGCTGTTTACCAACTACACCCGTTACGTCGATGAGTTTGTCCGCTGGGGCTGCAGCCAGATCCTTGACCCGGAAAGCCCGTACATCGCGCTCTCCTGTGCGGGCGGGATCTGGATCACCGCAGAGACTGAAGCGCCCGAGCAGGCCATTTCCGACCTGGCATGGAAAAAGCACCAGATGCCTGCCTGGCACCTGATCACCGCCGACGGCCAGGGCATCACGCTGATCAACATCGGCGTGGGGCCGTCGAACGCCAAAACCATCTGCGACCATCTGGCGGTACTGCGCCCGGACGTCTGGCTGATGATCGGCCATTGCGGCGGCCTGCGCGAAAGCCAGCTGATTGGTGATTACGTGCTGGCCCACGCCTACTTACGCGACGACCACGTTCTCGACGCCGTGCTGCCGCCAGATATTCCGATTCCGAGCATCGCTGAGGTGCAGCGCGCGCTGTATGACGCCACCAAAGAGGTGAGCGGCATGCCCGGTGAAGAGGTTAAGCAGCGCCTGCGTACCGGTACGGTGGTCACTACCGATGACCGTAACTGGGAGCTGCGTTACTCCGCCTCCGCGCTGCGGTTCAACCTGAGCCGTGCGGTGGCGATTGATATGGAAAGCGCCACCATTGCCGCGCAGGGGTATCGCTTCCGCGTGCCTTACGGCACCTTGCTCTGCGTGTCCGATAAGCCGCTGCATGGCGAAATCAAGCTGCCGGGTCAGGCCAACCGCTTCTACGAAGGGGCGATATCCGAACACCTGCAAATCGGCATTCGTGCCATTGATTTGCTGCGCGCGGAAGGTGACAAACTGCATTCCCGCAAGTTGCGTACCTTCAACGAGCCACCGTTCCGCTGATAACTATTAAGGAAAATGCATGTCCACCTCATCACCCTTAGCGGCCCTGCGCCGGTGGCTTCAGGAAAACCATCTCGACGGGATGATCGTCCCGCGCGCGGATGCCTGGCAGAGTGAATACTGCGCGCCGTATGATGAAAAACTGGCCTGGCTGACGGGCTTTGACGGCTCGGCTGGCCTGGCGCTGGTTCTGAAAGACAAGGCGTTGCTGTTCGTCGACGGGCGCTATCAGGTGCAGGCCCGCGTTCAGGTCAACCTGGATGAGATTGAAATTCATCATCTGCACAATGAACCGCTGGCAGCATGGCTGGCGGCAAACGTTGAGCCCGCCACGCGCATCGGTTTTGATCCACTGCTGATGACAAATACCGAGTTTACGCAACTTTCTGCCACGCCGTGTGAGCTCGTCCCGCTGAATGCCTCACCGTTTGACACGCTCTGGATCGATCGTCCTGCCGCACCGGCGGGGCCGATCCGTGAAATGCCGGTTGCGGTAAGCGGTGAAAGCAGCGAAGACAAACGTCAGCGCGTTGCCGCCGTGCTGGCCGCGAACAATGCTGATTATCTGGCGGTTACGCTACCGGATAACATTGCCTGGCTGCTCAACGTACGCGGGTCAGATATCCCCACCAGCCCGGTACCGCTCTCTTTTGTCCTGCTGCGTCGCGACGGTCACGTGGAGTGGTTTGTTAACGACACTAAGCTCAGCGCCCTGTCCGAAGCCGTGCGTAACACGCTCGCCACTGCGCCACAGGACGCCTTTATCGAACGCTGCCGAGAAATTGCGGAAGGTAAACGGGTGATGGTCGATGCCGATTCCGCACCGGTAGCCCTGCGCTTCGCCATTGAACCCCAGGGGGAGATCGTCTGGCAGACCGATCCGATCACCCTGCTGAAAGCCACCAAAAACCCGGTCGAGCTGGCAGGGTATCGTGAATGTCATCACCAGGACGGCGCCGCGTGGGTCAACTTCCTGGCCTGGCTGAGCCGTGAAGTGCCGCGACGTGAATCGGCTGGAAATCCGTTAACCGAGCTCGAAGTACAGGCGCAACAGCTCGCGTTCCGTAAACAGCAGCCCGGCTTTATCGAGCAGAGCTTTGCGACCATTTCCGCCTCTTCGAGCAACGCGGCGATGTGCCACTATCACTCCAGCGAGGCCAGCAACAAACCCATCGGCCACGATCATTTTTACCTGAATGATTCTGGCGGTCAGTACACTAACGGCACCACTGACGCCACGCGCACGCTTGCCTGGGGTCATGTTCCCCCGCGGCAGCGTATGCATTATACCGCCGTACTGAGAGGCTTTCTGTCGCTGATAACCCTGCAGTTCCCATCCGGCATACACGGGCATCAGCTGGACGCTTTCGCGCGACGTCCGCTGTGGGAAATGGGGCTGGATTACGATCACGGCACGGGACATGGCGTGGGGCATCAGCTTCTTATCCATGAAAACCCACACCGCATCGCCAAAAAGGTTAACCCCTGGCCACTGGTGGCGGGCAATATCATGACCATTGAACCGGGGTATTATCTGGGCGGCAGCCACGGTATCCGCATTGAAAACCAGGTGGAAATTGTTGAAAGCCGCCCGGGGTTCTGCACGTTTTCTTCGCTAACGCTGATCCCGATTGATTTAAGCCAGGTGGAATTGCAGCTGTTGACCGGGCAGGAAAAGCAGTGGCTGGATGAATATCATCAGCAGGTTCGCGAGGCGCTGTCACCGCTGGTGAATAGTGAAGCGCGTCCGTGGCTGGTTGAGGCGACGGCGCCGATTAGTTTGGCTCGATAGTGCGGCTTTTGCCGGGTGGCGGCTTTGCCTTACCCGGCCTACGGAACAAGTAGGCCCGGTAAGCGCAGCGCCACCGGGCAATACTTCCAGAGATTAAAAAGCAAAAAGCCTGCTTTAAAAGCAGGCTTTTTAAATTTGGCTCCTCTGACTGGAC
>NZ_JTLF01000250.1:0-7307 GCF_000798855.1 Enterobacter sp. ZOR0014
CACCCGGCTGAAAAACCCTTCATTTAGCAGGCTTAAGCCGTTTTGTGCTCTACCGCGATAAACATTTCGATATCCCAGTAACCGTCCGCGTTGCCATCATTGAGATAGCGTTCGAAGCAGGGTTTGAGCGCCATCTGATATTTATTGTCCTGCAACAGGGAATTGAAGAACTGATACCACGGTGTCGCAAAGTCGTAGTTTTCCACACGCGCCGTGGCCACGGCATAATCACCCGCTGCGATTTCCGTCATCATGACGCCTTCGCTGTTATCCGGGATAACAAAATCCTCCGGTACCGTAACGGCCGTATCACAGCGCAGTTTTTCCGCCGGGACCTCATCAGGATTATCGTAGTAGACCGCCACCCACTCCAGCGGCTCAATGTGACGTCCGTCCACCCACATGACCAGCTGTTCAAATCCCTGCTTAACCGTTTTTTCCCACGGCCCAACAAGATGAAAACCCGCAATCTTACGCTTCTGTTGCTGCTTGATGCTGTAGTCCATACTGCCTCCGCTTATTACTGTATATTTATACACTATAAAACAGGAACAATATTATCGGCAAACGAGGAGTGTTTATTATGTGAGCAGACTCGCAACCCTGCCAGTCTGCTCAGAAAGGTTAGATTTTTTGGTGCAGGTAATCACTGAGGCGAGAGAAAATCCCACCCTTATCAACACGTTCCAGGGTGACCAGCGGCCAGTGTGCCACCACTTTGTCGCGGTCATAGAGCTGGATCTCCCCAACCCGCTGATGTGCGGCAATCGGCGCTTCCAGCTCTTTTTTATCCAGAACGTATTTCGCCTTAATGTTCGCCACTTCCGCTTTCGGTAAAGCCAGCCAGAAGTCCTGATCCGTACCCAGATTTACCTGTTCTTTATCACCGTACCAGATACGTTCTGTCCCTACTTTTTTACCGCTGTGCAGAATCTGCACCGTATCGAAATTCTGCTGACCCCAGTGCAGCAGTTTCCGGGCCTGGTCTTCGCGCCCTTTCGGGCTGTCCGCCCCCATCACCACCGCGATTAAACGGCGCTGACCGTCAACGGCGGAAGCAATCAGGTTAAAGCCCGCGCCAGAAGTGTGCCCCGTTTTGAGGCCATCCACGTTCATGGTTTTATCCCACAGCAGGCCGTTACGGTTTTGCTGGGTGATCCCGTTCCAGGTGAGACTCTTTTCGCTGTACATATGGTAAAACTCAGGCTCACCGTGAATGATAGCCCGGGAGAGAACGGCCAGGTCATAGGCCGAGCTGTGTTGACCCGGCGCATCAAGCCCATGGACGGTTTCAAAGTGCGTATCGCGCAGGTTCAGCTTCTGCACATAGTCGTTCATCATCTTCACAAACTGCGGCTGCCCACCCGCTACGTGATCGGCCAGCGCCACGCAGGCGTCGTTGCCGGAATCCACAATCAGCCCGCGGCTTAAGTCCCGCACGGAAACGCGATCGCCCTCTTTCAGGAACATCAGGGATGATCCGTCAAAAACCGGGTTCCCTTTGGCCCATGCGTCACGGCCTACGGTGACAATGTCATCCGGCGTAATGCGATGGCTATCAATGGCCCGATCAACCACATAACCCGTCATCAGCTTAGTAAGGCTCGCCGGATTACGTTGTTGATGTTCGTTGCCCGCCGTTAAGATCTGACCAGTCGTGTAATCCATCAGCACCCACGAGCCCGCCTGAATGGCCGGAGGCTGCGGGGAAAAATCCAGCGGTTCGGCCGCAAAAGCAGATGAGATACTCGAAGCGAGTAAAGAAACAGCAATAAACAGACGGCGTTTCAACGGTATATCCTCAGGTCATTAAAAATCGATGACCTTTTTACGGGAGTTCTGATGTCGTTACCTGGCTTAATTGCAAAAAAATGTGACAGAACGCAGGTTTCACGCTGAATCTGTCTCGCAAATTTGCACCACGGCGGCGCTTTTTATTCGGTCTGACCCGCACGATCGTTTACCATAGTGGCGTCATTTTTTAACAGGATGGTATTACTGGTGTCTGACTCTGCCGCACGCCCCACTTTTTTATTCCACGACTATGAAACCTTTGGCACGCACCCGGCGCTGGACCGACCGGCGCAGTTTGCCGCCATCCGTACCGACGACGAATTCAACATCATTGGCGAGCCTGAGGTCTTTTACTGCAAACCTGCTGATGATTACCTGCCGCAGCCAGGCGCGGTCATGGTCACCGGGATCACCCCTCAGGAAGCGCGGGAGAAAGGGGTGAACGAGGCGGAATTCGCCCGCCGCATCCACGATCTGTTTACCGTCCCCAATACCTGCGTGGTCGGTTACAACAACATCCGTTTCGATGACGAAGTGACCCGCAACGTTTTCTATCGCAACTTCTACGATCCGTACGCCTGGAGCTGGCAGAACCGCAACTCGCGCTGGGATCTGCTGGATATCATGCGCGCCTGTTATGCCCTGCGTCCTGAAGGCATCAACTGGCCGGAAAATGAGGAAGGTCTGACGAGCTTCCGCCTGGAACACCTGACGCGCGCTAATGGCATTGAGCACAGCAATGCCCACGACGCAATGGCGGACGTCTATGCCACTATTGCCATGGCGAAGCTGGTGAAAGCCGCGCAGCCCCGGCTGTTTGAGTATTTGCTGAGCCATCGCAGCAAGCAGAAGCTCATGACCCTTATCGACGTGCCGCAGATGAAACCCCTGGTGCATATCTCCGGTATGTTCGGTGCCTGGCGCGGCAATACAAGCTGGGTGGCACCGCTGGCGTGGCATCCGGACAACCGTAACGCCGTTATCATGGTGGATTTAGCGGGCGATATTTCGCCGCTGCTGGAACTTGACAGCGATACCCTGCGCGAACGGCTCTACACCCCGAAAAATGAGCTTGGTGACCTGCCCGCGGTGCCGGTCAAACTGGTGCATATCAATAAATGTCCGGTACTGGCGCAGGCGAATACGCTGCGCCCGGAGGATGCTGACAGGCTGGGCATTAACCGTCAGCACTGCCTGGATAACCTGAAAGTGCTGCGCGAAAATCCGCAGGTACGCGAGAAAGTGGTCGCGATCTTCGCCGAAGCGGAGCCGTTTATGCCGTCGGAAAACGTCGATGCACAGCTCTACAACGGCTTCTTCAGCGATGCCGACCGTGCAGCGATGAATATTGTCCTGCAAACCGAGCCGCGGAACCTGCCGGCGCTGGACATCACTTTCGCCGATAAACGCATCGAAAAGCTGATGTTTAATTACCGCGCACGTAACTACCCCGGCACGCTGGATGAAACAGAGCAGGAGCGCTGGCTGCAGCATCGTCGTAACGTGTTTACGCCAGAGTATCTGCACAACTACGCCCAGGAGCTGGAGATGCTTTACGGTCAGTACGAAGGGAATTCAGAGAAACAGGCGCTACTGAAAGCGCTGTTCCAGTACGCGCAAGAGATAGTCTGAAAATCAGACATAAAAAAAGCGGAGACGATGGTCTCCGCTTTTTTTTGCCCGGTAGCGCTTCGCTTACGCGGGCCTAAAGGAGTGTTGTTTTGTAGGCCGGGTAAGCGCTAGCGCCACCCGGCGAGTCATCACGCAACGTCTTCGTACTGAGGAACCGGGTTACGGAAGCTCTTCGTTACGCAGGCCAGGTAAACCAGGCCGATACCGCCCCAGATCAGCCCCAGAATCATAGAGCTCTCTTCCAGGTTAATCCACAGCGCACCCACCGTCAGCGCACCACACACTGGCAGCACCAGATAGTTGAAGTGGTCTTTCAGCGTTTTGTTGCGCTTCTCACGGATCCAGAACTGCGAAATCACGGAGAGGTTAACGAAGGTGAACGCCACCAGCGCACCGAAGTTAATCAGCGCAGTTGCAGTCACCAGGTCGAATTTAATCGCCATCAGCGCAATCGCGCCAACCAACAGCACGTTCCACGCCGGAGTACGCCATTTTGGATGCACATAACCGAAGAAGCGAGTCGGGAACACGCCGTCACGGCCCATAACATACATCAGACGAGAAACGCCTGCGTGTGCCGCCATACCGGATGCCAGTACGGTCACGCTGGAGAAAATCAGCACGCCCCACTGGAACGTTTTACCCGCAACATAAAGCATGATTTCAGGCTGCGACGCATCCGGATCTTTAAAGCGAGAGATATCCGGGAAGTACAGCTGCAGGAAGTAGGAGGCACCGATGAAGATCAGGCCGCCAATCAGCGCCGTCAGGAAAATCGCTTTCGGGATCACGCGCTCAGCATCTTTGGTCTCTTCTGACAGAGAAGAGATACCGTCAAAGCCCAGGAACGAGAAGCACAGAATTGTCGCACCGGTAATCATCGGCACAACATGTGCGCCTTCAGACCAGAATGGACGCGTGCTGGTCAGCGTGCCCGCACCTTCACCGTGAGAAACACCGTAGATGATCAGGCCGACGATAACTGCCACGATGCCCATCTGCAGAATAACAATCAGGGTGTTGAAGTTTGCCACGGTCTTGATGCTGCGCAGGTTAGAAATGGTCATAAAGGCCACCAGCGCGACAACAAAGATCCACGACGGCACGGAAGGCACCAGCGCTTCAAAGTAAATTTTTGCCAGCAGAATGTTGATCATCGGCATGAACAGGTAGTCCAGCAGAGATGACCAGCCCACCATAAAGCCAACTGCCGGGCTAATGGATTTCTGAGCATAGGTGTACGCAGAGCCTGCTGACGGGAAACGGCGGACCAGTTTTCCGTAGCTCAGCGCGGTAAAGAGGATCGCGACCAGTGCGAAGGCGTACGCCGTCGCAACGTGACCGTTGGTGAGGCCCGATACGATACCGAATGTATCGAACAGCGTCATCGGTTGCATATAGGCAAGGCCCATCATAACAACCGGAATCAACGTAAGCGTTTTACGTAATTCCACGCGAGAGGTGTTTGGAGTTGCGTTATGCGACATAGTTATTCTCCTTTACGGTGATAACCGCCACGTAAGCGAAAAATTGCCCCATTTCTTTCTTCCTCAGCGACAACAACTGTCGGATTTTAGTAAATATCTATCCGGTACGAAGCCCGGCCTCTTGGTTTTTAGTTTCGTTTCGTACATGCAAAAAAAAATAACCGACGCCTTTTATATCGTCGATTATTCATTTGGTTGCAGCGGCGGCATTTTGCCCCACATCGGATACAAAAGGCAATACTTTGCAACGCACCGGGCCGTTTTCTTTCTGCTAACTGGCTGATTTCTGGACGCCGGGCTGAGAGTAAATTGCAGCGATAGCACTATTTGCTAAAATTTCATCCCGCCACCAGGCGCTCGCAAGCCCGGCGGTTTGTTCATTCCAGCCCATCCATACCGATTCGTTACTGCTTTGAGCAAGTACCTGTTTTTCAACAAGCGCACCGCTATCAATAAACCGCTGCGCCAGATAGCGCGGTAAGTAGCCGCAGCCGAGTCCACTAATTTGCAGTTCCAGCTTAGTTTTAAAATCAAAAACCGTGATGGCTTCCTGCTCATCAAGCAGTTGCGAGGAAACCGAACATTCCGGGCGAGCGCTATCCCCCACCACGATGGCGCGATAGCCTTTAATCACGCGACGGTTAAGGGGCTCTGGCTCCTGAGCCAGCGGATGATGGGGCGCCACGGCGAACACCTGCTCCAGCACGCCAAGTCGGGCAAAGCCAAATTCACTCAGCTGGGGAGGCTCATGCAATGCCCCGACAAAAATATCTGCCCTGCCCTGCGTTAAGGCATCCCAGGAGCCGCCAAGCACACCGTTGATGAAGATAAGCCGGGTGACGCTGTGATGTTGATAAAACGCTTCGATCAGCGGGGTCAAAAGAGAGAACGGAAAGGTATCATCCACGCCAATGACCAGCTCGTTCTCCCATCCCTGGTGGAGCTTGACGGCCTGTTTTTCCAGTTCACGAACGGTGTGCAGGACTTCGCGGCCTTTTTCCAGCAGCATCTGTCCGGTACGGGTAAAACGCGCGCGATGTCCGGTGCGATCGAGGATTTGGATATTAAGATCGCTTTCCAGTTTTTGAACGGTGTAACTCAATGCCGAAGGGGTTTTATAGAGCTTTGCTGAAGCAGCCGCAAAGCTCCCCTCTTTTTCCAGTGCATCCAGAATAATAAGAACATCCAGCAGCGGTTTCATGCTCGCCCCCTTCCGGTGTGCGATCGTTTCCGCTGCGGGACTTATTCCATGGGCATCACCAGCGGATCGGGATATTGATACTCAAACCCCAGCTCATGACAAATGCGATTGCCATCAACAATTTTGCCTTTGCTTTCATCCTTTGCCTCAGCAAAAACCGGCGGAGCCAGGCCAAGCTGACGTGCCATCAGCGGGTAAAACGTGCTGCGCGCAGGATGAGAAGGTGCACATATATTATAGATGTGTCCACCTTTTGGAGCTTTTAAGAGTAGCTCAATCGCGCCAATAACATCCTCAAGATGAACAAGATTGACGACATGCTGCCCGTCCGGCGCGGATTTCCCGGCAAAAAAGCGTCCCGGATGCCGCCCGGGGCCGACCAGCCCCGCCAGACGGACGATATCCACCTGCGTGCCGGGCAAATTATGCAGCCAGTCTTCCAGCTCTTTAAGGACCTTGCCACTCGCGGTCACCGGACGGCGCTCAGTTCCTTCTTTCATTACGCCCGGAGCATCGCCATAGACCGACGTCGAACTGGTAAAAATGATACGCGGAACATGGTGCGCAAGGGCACTGTCGACAATCTCCTGCATCGCCTGCAGATAGAATGATTCACCCGGGCCGCTGCGCCGCGCGGGTAGCGTAATCACCAGCGCATCGACGTTCATCAGCGTGTCCAGATCGTCCGCATCACACACCAGCTCCGGTTCCAGACGCAGTTCAACGCCATCAATACCGCACATGCGTGCCGCTTCGACCCCATCCCTCGTCGTTTTGCTCCCGGTCACCTGCCAGCCTTTCGCGGCTAATGACATCGCCAGCGGCATTCCCAGCCAGCCCAAACCGACAATCGCGACCTTTTTCATGCGAATTCTCCTGACTCTCACTCGTCTTTCATAAGGCTACGCCAGCCTGGCAGAACACACAATTCATAGCATCAATATGAAATGAATTAATGATCAAAAAAAGCCCTTGCAATCTGTCACACAACTGGTTTAGGTTAAAAGACATCAAATGAATAAGCATTCATCGAGAATTTATATGACACGCGTTCAATTTAAACACCACCATCATCACCATCATCCTGACTAGTCTTTCAGGCGATGTGTGCTGGAAGACGTTTGGATCTTCCAGTGGTGCATGAATGCATGATAAAGCCCCCGGAAGATCTTCTTCCGGGGGCTTTTTTTTGG
>NZ_JTLF01000216.1:0-34276 GCF_000798855.1 Enterobacter sp. ZOR0014
CTAATTAGCTGATTTTACAGATGAAGCCCGGCGAGATCCTCGCCGGGCTTCTTTTTTGTATCCGGCAGGAGAATCATTTAAGCTCAACGTTTAAAAGGCAACGGAGTGATGACGATGGGTAACGTGACCAAAGATGAAGCGCTGTACCAGGAGATGTGCCGGGTGGTCGGTAAGGTGGTGCTTGAGATGCGTGATTTAGGGCAGGAGCCGAAGCATATTGTCATTGCGGGTGTGCTGCGCACGGCGCTGGCGAACCAGCGCATCAAGCGTAGCGAATTGACAACCGAAGCGATGGAGACGGTGGTTAAAGCGCTGGCCGGGTGATGCGCCCGCGTTTCGCGCGTTTCTCAGATCCCGCATATCAACAGTCGTTATTGTTATTTCCCCTCCATTGTTAATGGGTGTTTTACTGAACGCAGGTGAAGCAAGAGGGGCAAGACGATGAAAAAATGGATCAGCACGTTACGGCGGTTTTTTGCCACCCGACCTGTGAATGCGGAGAACAGCGCGCAACGTGTTCTTGAGTCAATACTGCCTGCCGCCAGCCTGTACGGTGTGGACGTTGCTAACATAGACCCGGAGTGGTTCCATGATAAAACGTCACGCTGAACTGCGCCGCACGCGCGAAATGTACTGGAATGAGCTGTGCGTTACGGGTGTAAAGCCACAATGAGCGGAAAAGTACGCGGTGAATCATTCGATTAATTAACCCGTTGTTTGTTACCTATAGGTCCTTTCATTAATGGAGATAATGATGAAACGGACCACGTTAACCACGGCTCTTTCAGCCCCTGCGTTACTTCTCGCCATGCATGCGGCACATGCTGCGCCACAGGCTCATGTCGTCTGCGGCTACTCCCATACCCTTGGCGATGATGCCATTATGATGTTTGGCAGACCCAACGAGGCCATGCTGCATGACTTCTTCGGCAACACGCACACCGATGCCAGCTCGACCAGGGAAACCCTGCGCACGCTGGAAGAAACCACCTGCGATAATAAAGCGGATAGCTCGGCATACTGGGCACCTTCGCTGCGGCTGCCTGATGGCACTATCGTAAAACCCGCGTATCAAAAAACCTATTATCAGGCCTCGAATGTGGAAACCTGGCCGCTGCAGCCTTTCCCGGCGGGGCTATCACTGCTGGCGGGGGATCACCATGGATCTGCGCCTAACCCGCATATCACGTTCTTATGTGCTAACGGCAAAGGTTACACGACAAAAACAGGCGAAGTGTGCGGGCTACGCAAGGCGGGAGACGCCGTGCAGTTTAATATCGGTATTCAGTTTCCCAACTGCTGGGATGGCGTGAACCTCAAGCCCGCTCACGGCGTTGCCAATGCGACGTACGATACGAAAGGGCAATGCCCGACCGCGTTTCCGGTGAAAATTCCGACCGTGAACATGAACATCGCTTATGTGCTTCCGACAATTTCATCCCTTGATACCAGCAAAGTACAGCTTTCCCTCGATCCCATTATGCATGGTGACGAACGCGAAGAACGCTGGGGAAGTCTCTACACTGCGCATGCTGATTTCATGAATGGCTGGACGGAAGAGGGGGCGCGCTTTATGACCGAACTGTGTATGAATCGCGGGCTGGACTGCGGCACGACCGTGCCATATGCCTATTCAAAAGCGCAGGCAAACGTCTGGCTAAGCAGCCTTGAGCCGGGGCTCTCCCAGCCTCAGCCGCAGGCTTTGCTGGTGCAGGATAACTGGCAGAACGGAGGCCGAACGCAAAACAGTGAAACCCTCTCACTGGTGAAGTTTACGATCCCGACGCTGCCAGCGGGACAGGATCCTTCTCTGTTTAAATATCGCGTTCGCATATACGGCGGTAAGGTAGAAACTGACGGCGCCGATCAGATCTTCTTCTATCCGGCCAGCAACGACTGGGATCCTGCGACGGTGAGCTGGGCTGACCGCCCGGCCTGCAGCTATCGATCCGATGCTGTGCTGTATCTCAACCACTCGCGCGAGTACAGAATGGTGGATGTCGACAAAGCCGTGCGCAAGGCGCTGGCGGAAGGGAAAACCGAAATCTCGTGGTATATCGGCGGCGACCGCCAGGGAAACCATTACCAGTTTGAACCGGCTTCTTCGGCGCAAAGCCTTGTACTGATGCTGACGGGGTTTAAAAAGACGCCTGAACTGTAGCTCTCCGTTGAGTGCCAAAAAAAAGCACCGGCTGACCGGTGCTTTTTATCAGATCTTGCAGGCATCACCGCAGTCGTCGTCGGCGACAATCGCCTGTGCTTTTTTGTCCGCGTCATCCAGACGTTCCGCGTTGCGTTCTTCCGCTTCATCCAGTCCGTTAAAAACCAGGTTATCGAGATCAATTTCCATGTTGCACCTGCTATGTTCAGTTATTGATACGGGCACAGTATAGGGCAAAAAAAGCCAGCAATGTACCACGCAGCACATAAGGATAATCCCTGCCATACTCAGTGCTTTATCACTGAGGAGCGCTCATGATTACACTCTGTAAAACCTGCGGTACCTCCTACGATGCACAGCCGGAAAGATGCCCGATTTGCGAGGATGAACGGCAGTATGTCCCGGCCAGCGGCCAGGCGTGGATCGAGTATGCGACGGTAACGGCCACGCACGCGAATAAATGGCAGCAGCTGGAGCCGCAGTTGTACAGCATCAAAACGGTACCGTCTTTTGCGATTAACCAGCGCGCGTTGCTGCTGCGTACCCCACACGGCAATATTTTGTGGGACTGCATCGCCAACCTTGACCCGGCCACCCACGCTATCATCACCGCGCTCGGCGGCCTCCGCGCCATTGCGATTTCCCATCCGCACTATTACACCACCATGCAGGAGTGGGCCGCGGCGTTTGATGCGCCGGTCTATCTGCACGCCAGCGATCGCGAGTGGGTGATGCGCGCCAGTCCGGCGATTAATTACTGGGAGGGCGATGCGCTGGAGATCGTGCCATCGGTTACTTTGCTGCGTCTCGGCGGCCATTTCGCAGGCGGCACGGTGCTGCACTGGCAGGAAGGCGTGGGCGTTTTGCTGGCGGGGGATATTCTGCAGGTCACCCCCGGGAAGGATGCGGTGTCGTTTATGTGGAGCTACCCGAATATGCTTCCGTTGCCTGCCTGCAAGGTTGAGGAGGTCACCCGGCGCCTGGTGGGCAAATCTTTCGCCCGTCTTTACGGCGCGTTCGAAGGGCAGAACATTCCGGCGAATGCCGACGCTATCGTACAGCGGTCGGGCCAGAAATATATTGCTTGTCTGAAGTGAAGCGCGATGGGTAAACTTTACGAGTGTGATCGCGATCATACCTAAACTAAAACAGATAAAAGAGAAATGGCTATGCAACATATCATTGAAGGTTTTCTCAGCTTTCAAAAAGAGATTTTCCCGCAACGTAAAGAGCTCTTTCGCAGTTTAGCGTCCAGCCAGAATCCCAAAGCGCTGTTCATCTCATGCTCCGACAGCCGTCTGGTCCCGGAACTGGTTACTCAGCAAGAGCCGGGACAACTCTTTGTCATTCGTAATGCTGGTAATATTGTTCCGCCGTTCGGGCCTGAGCCTGGCGGTGTCTCCGCCACTATCGAATACGCGGTTGTGGCGCTGGGCGTGACGGATATCGTCATCTGCGGCCACTCCAACTGTGGCGCGATGAAGGCGATTGCCGATAACGCGAACCTGGAGCCGATGCCTGCTGTTTCACACTGGCTGCGCTATTCCGATGCGGCCAAAGCCGTGGTTGAGAAGAAAACCTGGGATAAGCCGCTCGATAAAGTGAATGCGATGGTGCAGGAGAACGTGTTTGCGCAACTGAGCAACATTAAGACTCACCCGTCCGTCGCGGTGGGGCTGCGTAACAACTCCCTTCGCCTGCACGGCTGGGTCTATGACATTGAAAGCGGCGAAATTCGTGCCCTGGATAAAGCGACGAAAACCTTTGTCTCGCTGTCTGAAAACCCGGACGTCTTCTTCGAGTAATATCGCGTTGCAGGGCATGGAAGCCCTGTCAGTTCTCTACGTACGGTAATCGACGCCGTAAACCTGTGGCCGGTTTTTCAGCCGCCCTGGCCATCGCCTCTGCAATCTCTGCACACTCCGCCAGCCCCTGAACAAAGGGATGATCGTGCATCAGCCACGGTATCGCGCCAAACGCGATGCGCCCGCGAACCGTTTCAGGCGCATTTAGCGTGTAATCTTCACCGACATCGGGTATCTCGTCGCCGGTCGTTTCCAGCGCTCTGCGCAGTGAGGGGAAAGGCAGATCTTTGGTTTTGAGCGGCTTTTGCCCGCGTGCATCGATGAAAACGTCAAAGCGGTAAACGGTCTCTTTTGTGGACACCACCGTGCGGTCGCTGCCAACATCCAGCGTATAGTCGTCGCCCAGGGCCGCCACGCTGATGATGCCAGCCTCGCGAAGCGCAAGCAGTCTGCGGATAGACTGCGGAGGGATCGCCGCATAGTTGTCGATAAACACGCGGGCCAGCCCGTTTTTGAAGCGCTCTCTGTCCTGATCGCTAAGATGGGGAACAATCTCCTGAACGACCTCATGCAGCCGAAGGACGGTATAGCGCCAGGCGACGGTGCGCCGTTCGCGTTTGTTCCGTTCAACTTCATTGAGGTTCTCTTCCGCCCAGCTAAACGGACCGTGCTGTTGACGATCCTCAAACCAGGCGTCACGCAGGCTGTCGGCGTTGTGGCGTTGCAGAGAAATTTTCTCGCACCATGCCGGGTCGGCACGTTGAAGCTCTTTCACCATCAGGGCAAAAATGCGGTCAAGCAGGCCATCCGATCCTTTGGCTATCTCGCCTTCAACCACGGATGCGGTTAAAACGGACAGCGGTTCGTAAGGGATAGGGCAGTAAAAATCGGCTTCCGGAAGAATGCCTGTCCGCGACATCAGCGTAATGTTTAACGCTTCACTGCCTTTGTCCAGGATGAATTTACCGTCACGGAACTCACCGTGCTGCATCACCACCGCCATCGCCGCATCCAGACCGCTTAACGATGTTCCCATAATGCCAACGCGGCAAGGGGGAATGCGGGCGTCCATCAGACCGGACCACGGGCTTGGGAAGAATGTGCGCGTGGCTTCGTCCTCGTCTGGCCAGACGTGACCGGTGGCGATAACCGCAAGGTCAAAGCGTTCAGGAAAGATGTTGCCATTGACGGAAAGCGTGACGCCGGTTGAGGAGGGGATGACGTCGGTAACGGCGGCGGATTCATGGATGTTAACCTCGAACCCCTGCTTTTTAGCTTCTTTGACGATGGTTCGCAAGCTGTCGCGAAAATATTCACCCAGCAGGATCCGGGGCAGGAACTGCCGATCGTGGAGCGTGGTTTTATCTACCTTAAAACGCGCCAGGTGCGCTTCACTCTGTCCCTTCAGCCAGTCGAGGTAGGTCATAAAAATGGGCGGGATTTCAATGCTCGCAATGTTCGCCAGCATCAGGCGAGAATTATCGTCGTCGTTATAAGGCATGCCCACGCCAGCGTCATCGGCCTGTTCAAACACGGAAACTGAGAGCGGGGTGCTGTTTTTAAGCAGATGATAAAAGGTGTAAATCCCTGTGGGGCCGGTGCCGATAATGGCGATACTCTTCATCAACGCGCTTCCTGTATTTTTTCCATAAGAAAAGCGTAGCAGGAGAATAATGATGAAAATAAGGGATTAAGAAAAATCAGGGTATCTGAAGAGGATTTGCACCATTTCAGGACTGAAATGGTGCGTCCGAGTGGACTCGAACCACCGACCCCCACCATGTCAAGGTGGTGCTCTAACCAACTGAGCTACGGACGCAGAATGGTGCGTTCAATTGGACTCGAACCAACGACCCCCACCATGTCAAGGTGGTGCTCTAACCAACTGAGCTATGAACGCAACGTGTTGTCGGTGACAACGGGGACGAATATTAGCGGCACAGCATCAAGGTGGCAAGAGGGAAAATGCATTTTTCTCTCTGATTTCACGCGATTGCTTCATTACCGCGCAAAGTGAAGAGAAAGTAGCCGCCAGCAGGCGGCTACTGCGTATTTAACGCGCAGCGCGTTGCAAAATCACGGTTGATGGCTGGCGCTGCAGGAAGCGCATGCGCATCATCATCATGATCGCGGCTGACGTCAGACCAATGATAAAGCCCATCCAGAACCCGGCGGGTCCCATGCGGTCAACCACCAGATCGGTCAGGGCCAGGATGTAGCCGCACGGCAGTCCCAGTACCCAGTAGGCGATGAAGGTGATAAAGAAGATGGAGCGCGTATCTTTGTATCCGCGAAGCACGCCGCTGCCAATCACCTGGATAGAGTCTGAAATCTGGTACACCGCGGCGAGCAGCATCAGGTGCGAGGCCAGTGCCACCACTTCCGGGTTGTCGTTATAGAGCAGGGCAATTTGCTCGCGGAATGCAACGGTAAAGAGCGCCGTACAGACCGCCATGCAGACACCGACGCCCAGCCCGGTCCGTGCGGCCGTTTGCGCATCCAGCGTCGAGCCCTGACCCAGGCGGAAGCCGACGCGAATCGTCACCGCCGCCGCCAGCGACATCGGCAGAACGAACATCAGGGAGCTGAAGTTGAGCGCAATCTGGTGCCCGGCCACGTTAACGATCCCCAGGGGGGAGACCAGCAGGGCGACGACGGCAAAGAGCGTCACTTCAAAAAACAGGGCCAGCGCAATCGGCAAGCCTAACTGCATCAGGCGCGTCATGATGCTCCAGTCCGGCGTACTGAATCTTTTCTCATTACGAATATCGCGCATAGAGCGGGCGTGTTTCACAAAGGTAAGCATACAGAAGAACATTACCCAGTAGACCGCCGCGGTTGCCACGCCGCAGCCGACCCCGCCCAGCTCTGGCATCCCGAAATGACCGTAAATAAAGATATAGTTCACCGGAATATTCACCAGCAGGCCGATAAAGCCCATCACCATCCCGGGCTTGGTTTTCGCCAGGCCTTCGCACTGGTTACGCGCCACCTGGAAGAAGAGGTAGCCCGGCGCCCCCCAGAGCAGGGCACGCAGATAGCCTACGGCTTTGTCAGCCAGTGCCGGGTCAATGTTATCCATCGCGCGAATGATATGACCGGCGTTCCAGAGCACGACCATAATCAGCACGGAGACAAATCCGGCCAGCCAGAACCCCTGGCGGACCTGATGGGCAATGCGTTCGCGACGTCCCGAACCATTAAGTTGAGCAATAACCGGCGTCAGCGCGAGCAGCAGACCATGGCCGAACAGGATGGCCGGAAGCCAGATTGATGTACCGATGGCGACGGCCGCCATATCAGTGGCGCTATAGCCACCTGCCATGACGGTATCCACAAATCCCATTGCGGTCTGGGCCACTTGCGCGATGATCACTGGTATCGCCAGTGCCAATAACTGCCGCGCTTCATTCATGTACTTCTGCACGTGAACACCTTTATTTTGTAGTTATAAGAGAGACTAAAAAAGCCGCCGTAACGGGCAGCAAGAAGAAAATGCGGGGGGTGCCAGCTATTGTAGCGGGCTTTAGCTATTTATCTAGTGAAAAAATCGCCAGAAAATGCGCTCCGCTGGCAACCTCTTTTTCCAACTGTTATTGTGGTGGGATTAAACGGTGTAACCACCGTCCGGAGAAAACAGGAGTTGTAAGCATGTTTACTGGTATTGTGCAGGGCACTGCCAAAGTGGTGTCCATTGATGAAAAACCTAATTTTCGTACGCATGTTGTAGAGCTGCCGGAATATATGCTTGATGGCATCGAAACCGGCGCCTCGATTGCCCATAACGGCTGCTGTCTGACCGTCACCGAAATTAATGGCAACAAGATCAGCTTTGATTTAATGAAAGAGACCCTGCGTATTACTAATCTGGGCGAGCTGGCTGTAGGTGATACCGTCAACGTTGAGCGTGCGGCGAAGTTCAGTGATGAGATTGGCGGCCATCTGATGTCGGGGCACATCATGACCACGGCTGAAGTGGCGAAAATCGTGACATCGGAAAATAACCGTCAAATCTGGTTCAAAATGCAGGATCCGTCATTAATGAAATACATCCTCTATAAAGGATTTATTGGCATTGATGGGATTAGCCTGACGGTTGGAGAAGTGACGGCAACGCGTTTTTGCGTGCATTTAATTCCTGAAACGCTGCAACGCACCACGCTGGGTTCGAAAAAACTCGGGCATCGCGTGAATATCGAAATCGATCCGCAAACCCAGGCGGTAGTGGATACGGTTGAGCGCGTGCTGGCGGCAAAAGAAGCGGCAATAATAACGAGCACAGAAGACGAATAAAAAATAACCCCGGGTAACCGGGGTTATTTTTTTAGCGGGCGACCCGCAAGCCGTGCTCAATCCCCCGGCTGAAAACAACCTGCCAGAGCTGAATATCCCGCGCGCGAAACGCCCCCGCGCAGGCATTCAGATAATAGCTAAACATCCGCTTGAATCGTTCAGAGTAGTTGTCCGCAATCTCCGGCCAGGCTTCCTGAAAACGTGCATGCCATGCCATCAATGTGGTGTCGTAATCCGCGCCAAAGTTATGCCAGTCTTCCATCACGAAATGGGACTCGCTGGCGTTGGCAATCTGGCGCACGGACGGTAAACAGCCATTCGGGAAGATGTATTTGTTGATCCACGGGTCGACGTTGTTGTCGGTGCGCTTAGACCCGATGGTGTGCAGCAGGAAAATGCCGTCTGGTTTCAAATTGCGATCCACGACGTCAAAATAGGTGTCGTAGTTTTTCGGGCCAACATGTTCGAACATACCCACGGAGACAATACGATCAAACTGTTCGTTCAGGTCACGGTAATCCTGCAGCCGGATGTCAACATCAAGACCCTGGCAGCGTTCTCGGGCCAGCTTTTGCTGTTCTGCTGAAATCGTGACGCCGACGACGCTGACGCCGTAGTGCTTCGCCATAAAATACGCCAGCCCACCCCAGCCGCAGCCGATATCCAGCACACGCATTCCGGGCTCAAGCTGCAGTTTCTCGCTAATCAGACGCAGCTTGGCCTGTTGCGCCTCTTCAAGCGTCGATGCCTCTTTCCAGTAGGCGCAGGAATATTGCATGAAGGGGTCCAGCATACGGCTGAACAGGTCGTTGCCAAGGTCGTAGTGCTCTTTGCCGACGATCCAGGCGCGTTTTTTACTTTGCAGGTTAAACAGGCGGGCTGAGGCGACGCGCAGGGTGTCTTTCAGATGGCGAGGGAGTTGATTTTCCAGACCAGCACGCAAAACGCGGGTGAAAAATATATCCAGCCGTTCGCATTCCCACCAGCCATCCATATAACTTTCTCCCAGGCCTAACGATCCCTCTCGTAACACGCGTTTAAAAAAGTCGGGATGTTTAACCTGAGGATCGGATGGCGATGATCCATTAATCGTGATGCCTGCTCGACCTAACAGTTCACTGACGATCCGGGACCAGTTATCGTCCGGAACGCTGACTTCTTCTATACACGATGAACTCATAGCTTCTCCATCACCCTACTGTGATCAGAACCTTCAAACAGCGTAGACGCTTTTTTTGGTTTGTGAGAAATCTCACGGTATATACCGCGAGGCTAGTATCCGACGTAGAACAGAGGAAGGGAGATAACCCTTGCCGAAATGCCTTCCATGGTAAAACGGGAGCACTCCGGCTCCCGTTAACACTTAATATTTATCGTATTTAATCGAACCAAATTTAGTATAGGCCGCAAAATTTGGTGATTCAATAGAAAATTGTTAGCAACCTAATCACCGAAAAGTTACATAATTTTTGCAGTAATTACGCATGTGACGTTTCTGCCTGCGCGCGGTTATCCTGCGCACGCTGCGCGGCTGCCTGCATACGATAGCCCATGCCGGCCAGCGCAACGGTAACCAGCATCACGCTGGTGGTGGTCAGGAGCGGCGTGGCAATCAGCGCCGAGACCACCAGACTGGCCAGGAAGCACAGCCCCAGTTGCAGCGTATTCTGAAGTGCGGCCGCACGGCCTGTCGCCTGCGGGAAGGGACGAAGCGCCTGCGCCACAACGATAGGGTATATCGCGCCGTTCGCGATGGCCATTACGCAGAATGGAATCAAAATTTCAGCCAGACCGACGCCGGGAATAAAGCCGACGGCCCAGGTCCCGATAACGCTCAACGCATACAGCACCAGCAACCACGGCAGCATCTGCTGGCCTTCCCATTTTTGCAGCGCCGCGCGACAGCCGTACCCGCCAACCAGGAACGCGATGGTCTGCGGAACATAGCTCAGACCGATGGCCGCCGGGCTATAACCCATATCGTGCAGAATAAAGGGTGAACCGGTCAGCCATGCGAAGAAGCTCGCCGAGCAGGCAGCATAAATCAGCACATTACCGCGATACGCTTTGGCGCTCAGCAGGGAGGCAAAGGTAATTGGGCTGGCGTCGGCATGCGCCTCTTTTTTATGCGCGGGCTTGAGGGCGAACGCCGGCAGCATCAGGATCAGCGTGATGGCAAACAGCGTGGCAAAGATGGCCTGCCAGTCGAAATGCGCGAGGATCCAGCTACCCAGCAGCGGGGCGAGGGCAGGGGAAAGCCCCACCAGCGGCATAATGGTCGCGAAAATTCGGTTTGTACGGTTCGCCGGATAGTAGTCGGTGACCAGCGCCTGCCAGGTGACGGCTGCGGCGCAGACGCCGACTGCCTGAATAAACCGCAATACCAGCAGCCAGGTGGCGTCGCGAACCCATAGCATCCCCAGACAGCCCACGGCAAAAATGGCCAGACCGAGCAACAATACCGGCTTGCGGCCAAAGCGATCCGAGAGCGGTCCCCACAGCAGCTGCGCGAAGGCAAAACCGGCGAGGAACAAACTCAGGCTGGCGCTGATCGCGGCGGCAGGGGTTTGCAGATCTTCCTGCATGGCGGCGAAAGCCGGCAGGTACATATCGGTGGCTAAAAAGCCCAGCACGCTTAAGCCGCCGAGCCAGACTAAAAAACCTTTCCTGGGTTGCATTGTTTTCTTCTCCTGAGGAGGCAGGTGTACATTGGCGCAGAGTGTAGGGAGTGCAAAGCGGCTTGTGAAACGCTAATATTTGGCGGGTGCATTCAAATTTTTTGCAGGCAGAAAATGTGGTCAGATTATTCTCTTGAAGTGGTCGATGCTGTCGCGCGTAACGGCAGCTTTAGCGGTGCAGCACAGGAGCTGCACCGCGTCCCGTCGGCAATCAGCTATACGGTGCGTCAGCTAGAAGAGTGGCTGGCCGTTCCGCTGTTTGAACGGCGACATCGTGATGTGGAATTAACGCCTGCCGGGGCGTGGTTTTTGAAAGAAGGGCGTTCTGTTATCAAAAAAATGCAGATCACCCGCGAACAGTGTCAGCAGATCGCTAACGGCTGGCGGGGGCATCTTTCCATCGCGGTCGATAATATCGTGAAGCCGGAACGCACCCGGCAAATGATCGTCGATTTCTATCGTCATTTTTCTGACGTTGAGTTGCGTGTTTCGCAGGAAGTGTTCAACGGCGTGTGGGACGCGCTGTCGGACGGCAGGGTAGAAATGGCGATTGGGGCGACGCAGGCGATTCCGGTTGGGGGACGCTATGCCTTTCGCGATATGGGGATGCTGAGCTGGAAATGCGTAGTGGCACGCGATCATCCCCTGGCGGCCATGGAGGGGCCGTTAAGCGACGATACCCTGCGTAACTGGCCGTCGCTGGTGCTGGAGGACACCTCCCGCTCGCTGCCCAAGCGTATCACCTGGCTGCTGGATAACCAGCGTCGCGTGGTCGCCCCGGACTGGGAATCGTCGGCGACCTGCCTCAGTGCAGGGCTGTGCGTCGCGATGGTGCCCGTTCATTTTGCGCGCCCACGAATCGACACCGGCGAGTGGGTTGAACTGACGCTGGAGAATCCGTTCCCGGATGCGGCTTGCTGCCTGACCTGGCAACAAAATGATGTTTCACCTGCTATGGCCTGGCTGCTGGATTATCTGGGGGACAGCGAAACGCTTAACCGGGAATGGTTACGGGAGCCAGTGTGACTGGCTCCGTAAAGCGATTAACGACGGTAGTCGCGGAACGGACCATCCGCAACGGAACGGCGTTCGATGAGGCGCGGGTGGACTTCAATGGACTGCGACTCTTCACGTTTGTTGACGATCCTGTCGAGCAGCATGTTGAAGGCCGTTTCACCCAGCGAATCTTTCGGCTGGTGAATGGTGGTCAGCGCAGGGGTAAAGAAGCGCGCGTTGCGCACGTTGTCATAGCCGATCACGGAAATGTCCTGCGGGACGCGCAGACCCAGCTCATCGGCCGCACAGAGCGCGCCCATCGCCATGATGTCGCCCCCGCAGAAAACGGCGGTAGGACGATGTTGCTGGGAGACAATCTGCTGCATCGCGCGGTAGCCTGATTCCGGCTCAAAGTCACCCTGTACGATCCAGTTTTCTGGCACGGTGATCAGTGCTTCTTCCATCGCTTTCATAAAGCCAGCCAGACGACCTGCGCCGGTGTTACGCTCAAGCGGACCCGGGATCACGCCAATCTCACGATGACCGCGTTCGATCAAATAACGGCCCGCCATATAGCCGCCTTCAAAGGCGTTGTCGATAACGGAATCCGTGAAATCCGCACGGGCTTCACCCCAGTCCATCACCACCATCGGGATATGCCGATACTCTTCAAGCATCGACAGTACGGATTCCGGGTACTCGGAACACATCACCAGCAGGCCATCCACGCGCTTCTGCGCCATCATGGAGAGATAGGCTCGCTGTTTTTCAATGCTGTTCCACGCGTTGCCCAAAATCAGGGTATAGCCTTTCTGGAAGCAGTTTTTCTCTACCGCTTCAATGATCTCAGCAAAATAGGCCGCTTCGCTGCTGGTCGCCAGCAGACCAATCGATTTGGTGTGATTCACCTTGAGGCTGCGCGCAACCGCACTTGGCGAGTAGTGCAGCTCTTTGATCGCTGCCCAGACGGCGTTGCGCGTCTCTTCCGCCACAAAGCGGGTTTTGTTAATTACATGTGATACGGTTGTAGTGGAAACGTTTGCGCGTTTTGCTACGTCTTTAATTGTTGCCATTAAATGTCACTCCAGACCATATCCTAAACTCCTGAAATACTTGAAGGTAAACGTTTGCCTTCTCTCACCCTTATCACGCAATTTTAGATTGCGGTACGCCAGGAAAACGACACGGGACGTCAGGAGGGGGTCAATGGCCGGTACGCTAATAAATTTAGCGTGGAATTTTGTCCTATCTTGATGAAAAGGGGAAGAGGTAAAGTGGTTATCAGCTTAAATCCGGGAAGATTTTTGACGTAAACTATGCAAAAATGAGCAAGCTCACTTTTCGTGGGGGGATTAAAAGGAGAAAAATTGATGAGTTCCGATCTGAAGTTTTCGCTGTTCACTACCATCGTTGTGCTGGCGCTGATTGTGGCGGCTGGCCTGACGGCTGCGCTGCACTGATTTACGCGGAGGGAGAATCTTCTCCCTCCCGGTTTACCGGATTGTTACTTCTCAGGCAAAAATCTTTTGCCATTTTGTTAACTTCTCATTTTTTGTGATTGATGTCATGCTTTCCGCTTCTTTGTTCTGTGTCACGACATGACACGGCATCCGGAGTTGACGCATGAAAATCAATTTTCCCCTGCTGGCCCTGGCGATTGGCGCTTTTGGGATTGGCACCACCGAATTCTCCCCGATGGGGTTACTGCCTGTTATCGCCCGGGGCGTGGATGTCTCGATCCCTGCGGCCGGGATGTTAATCAGCGCTTATGCCATCGGCGTGATGGTGGGGGCGCCGCTGATGACGCTACTGCTTTCACACCGCGCGCGCCGTAATGCGCTGATTTTCCTGATGGCGATTTTCACCCTGGGCAACGTGCTCTCTGCCATTTCACCTGACTACACCACCCTGATGCTGTCGCGCATTTTGACCAGCCTGAACCATGGCGCGTTCTTTGGGCTGGGCTCGGTCGTGGCCGCAAGCGTGGTGCCGAAACATAAGCAGGCAAGCGCCGTGGCGACCATGTTTATGGGGCTGACGATTGCCAACATTGGCGGCGTACCGGCTGCGACCTGGCTGGGTGAAGCGATCGGCTGGCGTATGTCATTCCTGGCAACAGCCGGGCTGGGCGTGGTGGCGATGGTGGCCTTGTTCTTCTCCCTGCCGAAAGGCAGCGCGGGTGAACGTCCGGACGTGCGCAAAGAGCTGTCGGTACTGGTGCGCCCGCAGGTGCTTTCTGCACTGCTGACCACCGTGCTGGGGGCCGGGGCAATGTTTACGCTCTATACCTACATTTCACCGGTGCTGCACGATATCACCCATGCAACACCAATCTTTATTACCGCGATGCTGGTATTGATTGGCGTAGGGTTCTCAATGGGTAACTACCTTGGCGGGAAATTTGCCGACCGTTCAGTGACCGGAACGTTGAAAGGCTTTTTAACCTTGTTGATTGCCATCATGATCGCGATTCCGTGGCTGGCGCGTAACGAGTTTGGCGCGGCCATCGCGATGGTTGTCTGGGGCGCAGCCACCTTCGCCGTGGTGCCGCCGCTGCAGATGCGCGTGATGCGTGTCGCCCACGAGGCGCCGGGACTCTCATCTTCGGTGAATATCGGTGCGTTTAACCTGGGGAACGCCCTGGGTGCTGCGGCGGGTGGCGCCGTCATTTCTGGCGGTCTGGGATACAGCTTTGTGCCGGTGATGGGGGCGATTATTGCCGCGCTCGGCCTGCTGCTGGTGATGATGTCCGGCCGGAAACAGCCAGAAGCCGTTTGCACGGCGGAATAATAAAAATAACGCAGAAGGGGGACCCCTTCTGCGTCTCTCTTACGCGGCGAAGTTCTTCGCGACGAAGTCCCAGTTGACCAGTGCCCAGAAGTGCTCCAGGTAGTTCGGGCGCGCGTTACGGTAATCAATGTAGTAAGCGTGCTCCCACACGTCCACGGTCATCAGCGGCGTAGCGCTGGTGGTCAGCGGGGTGCCTGCATTAGAGGTGGACACGATTGCAAGTTTGCCATCCGCTTCTTTTACCAGCCACGTCCAGCCAGAGCCGAAGTTCTTGATGGCGGCATCCGTAAACTTCGCTTTGAAATCGGCGAAGCTGCCAAAGGCGGCGTTAATCGCGGAAGCCAGTTCACCGGCAGGTTCACCACCGGCATTGGGTGCCAGGCAGTGCCAGTAGAAGGTGTGGTTCCACACCTGAGCCGCGTTGTTAAATACGCCACCCTCTGAGCTACGGACGATCTCTTCCAGCGTTTTGCCTTCGAAATCGGTGCCTTTGATCAAATTGTTCAGGTTGGTGACATACGTCTGGTGATGTTTGCCGTAATGGTATTCCAGGGTTTCCGCAGAAATGTGCGGTGCCAGGGCGTCTTTTGCATACGGTAGTGCAGGTAATTCGAACGACATTGCTTCTCTCCTTATTATATTTAGCGTTGCCAATAACCACACAGACAACAAGGACAGGATAGCAAATTGAAAGGGTATGCAAAAGAGGAACTTACCCTGCCACGGATGCGGCAGGGCAGGGGTTAGCGAATAGTTTTCGGCGTCATCACGCGACGTGCGCCGACGTAGTGACGCACCCAGTAGTCTTCACTCAGGGAGGTGATCTGAATATCCTGGCCGCTGCGCGGTGACTGGATAAATTTCCCGTTGCCGACATAGACACCCACATGGTCAGCCGTGCCGCGACCTTGCGTGCGGAAGAAGACCAGATCGCCGTTTTCCAGCTCACCACGGCTCACCGGAGAGGCGTCGCGCAGGTGGTACATCTCATTAGCGGTACGCGGAATGCGGAACTTAACCAGATCTTTATAGGCGTAATAGACCAGGCCGCTACAGTCGAAGCCGGTTCGTGGCGAACTGCCACCCCAGCGATAAGGTTTGCCAATTTGCCCCATCAGTTTATTCATCGCGGTTTTTTGCGCTTTCTGTACACGGACTTTATGTACTTCCGCGATTTTCGTGACTTTGGTGCATTTCGCTTTGTGGCCTTTACGCGTAATGCATTTTTCAGTGACGAGGTTAGCAGCGGTCAGCGAAGTTTTACTTTTGGTGGTGTGGGCAGTGCGGGAAGATTTTGTTTTGGTCTTGCTGGAAGCGGTTTGTGTCGTCTTGGTGGTCGTCTTTTTCTTTTCGTTCTTTGTGGTGGTTTTTTTCTTACGTTCTGTGGCTTTCACCAGATGGCTTTTTTGTACAGCAGAATGCCGCGCCTGCTGAGAGGCGTTTGCCACTGGCGTGAGAGTGAGTGATGTAAACAGTAAAGCACAGAGCGTGATCGAGATTTTTGTTATCCGCGCCACTGGGCAGTCCCCTGATAAATGCAGGTCATCAATAATACCCGCGAGTGGTTTACAAAGCCCGTCGATTCTAATCCATAAAAACCCGAGAAGTTAATAGCATTTTTCAATCTAAAAACCTGTTTCGTTAGCAAGTGCAAAAAAATTCATCGTTCTGTCGCACAATTGTTCACTCCCTAAGCAAAACCCTGACTGCCGCAGGGTTAAACACCATTTGCAATGCAACTTTTGTAGAGTCGCGGTAAAATGTATAAACGTGACGAAAATGTTATTTTCCGATGCCAGCCTGACCCGCTACAATGTCAGACTATTGCCGTAACAGAAGTTAAAGGAAGCAAGACATGAGCACCACTATTGAAAAAATCCAGCGCCAGATCGCTGAAAACCCGATTCTGCTGTATATGAAAGGTTCTCCGAAGCTGCCAAGCTGCGGCTTCTCCGCGCAAGCGGTTCAGGCGCTCTCAGCCTGTGGTGAGCGTTTTGCTTACGTTGATATCCTGCAGAACCCGGACATCCGTGCTGAGCTGCCAAAATACGCTAACTGGCCAACCTTCCCGCAGCTGTGGGTAGACGGTGAGCTGGTAGGCGGCTGCGATATCCTGATTGAAATGTATCAGCGCGGTGAACTGCAGCAGCTGATCAAAGAGACCGCGGCGAAGTACAAAACCGAAGAGCCGGACGCAGAGTAAGTTTGCTGCGCAAATAAAAAAGCGACCTGTTAAGGTCGCTTTTTTTATTCTTCGCTGTCACCTGTCGGCAGCGGCCAGCCGCCCAGACGCTTCCAGCGGTTGACGATCTCACAGAACAGCTCTGCGGTGCGCTCCGTGTCATACAGAGCCGAGTGCGCCTGTGTGCCGTCAAATTCAATACCCGCCGTAATACAGGCTTTTGATAATACCGTTTGCCCCAGCGCCAGACCGCTCAGTGCTGCCGTGTCGAAGGTCACAAACGGGTGGAAAGGGTTGCGTTTGAGCGAGGCGCGCTCCGCTGCGGCCATGGTAAAGGTGTGATCGAAGGTGGCGTTATGCGCCACCATGATGGCGCGGCTGCAGTTACTCTCTTTCATGCCTTTACGCACCATTTTAAAAATGGCGTGCAGCGCATCATATTCGCTTACCGCACCGCGCAGTGGGTTATGCGGATCGATACCGTTGAAGGCCAGTGCTTCCGGCTGTAAGTTTGCCCCTTCGAAAGGTTCAACGTGGAAATGCAGCGTGGTGTCTGGTTTAAGCCAGCCCTGTTCATCCATCTTCAGCGTGATGGCGGCAATTTCGAGCAGCGCATCGGTTTTAGCGTTAAATCCGGCTGTTTCTACATCAATGACAACGGGATAAAAACCACGAAAACGGTCGCACAGACCGCTAAATTGAGCGTTATCGGACATCAGGGTCTCTTACAAGGGGAAAAAGCAGAGCGCATTATGGCAAATTTTGCGGGGTGATGCAGTAAAACTACGGGCGCATATTGCGCCCTGAGGGATCAGTTGCCCAGACCACGACCGGCATCTTTGGCTTCAATCAGCTCGATTTTGTAACCGTCCGGATCTTCCACAAATGCAATCACAGTGGTGCCGCCTTTAACCGGACCCGCTTCACGGGTGACGTTACCGCCGTTGCGGCGGATGCGTTCGCACGCTTCGGCTGCGTTGTCCACTTCCAGCGCGATATGGCCGTAGGCGTTGCCCAGGTCATAGCTGTCCACGCCCCAGTTATAGGTCAGCTCAATCACCGATTCATCCGTTTCCGGGCCGTAACCCACGAACGCCAGCGAGTATTTGTATTCCGGGTTTTCGCTGGTGCGCAGCAGTTTCATGCCCAGTACGTTAGTGTAGAAATCAATAGAACGTTGCAGATCGCCAACGCGCAGCATGGTGTGAAGTAGGCGCATAATTTCCTCATTAACCAATGGATTTGAATATTTTTTTGAACAGAAACGATGTTTTAGTATAGCGGCGAAGTGTCGCCGCTATCAATGAACAATGGTGAGATTAGAGAGAAGGGTAGTCGGTGTAACCTTCAGCGCCGCCGCCGTAGAAGCTTTCAGGACGCTGCGGGTTCAGAGCGGCTTTCTGTTGCAGGCGGGCGACCAGGTCCGGGTTGGCGATATAGTCGCGGCCAAACGCAACGGCATCGATCAGCCCTTTGCCGATCAGGTCTTCCGCTTTCTCTGGCGTATAGGCACCCGCACCGATGATCACCCCGTGGAAGCGCTCACGCACTTTCTGACGGAAGGCTTCCGTATAAGGTTTACCGCCGGCCCAGTCTGGCTCAGACATGTGCAGATAGGCGATACCGCGTTTTGCCAGCTCTTCAATCAGATAGAGCGCATCCGCTTCTTCGTTCGGGCCGTTGTCGACGTTCTGGAAAGAACCGATCGGGGAGACGCGAATGCCGATACGATCCGGGCTCCACTCCTGGCATACGGCATCAACCACTTCCAGCACCAGACGGGCGCGGTTCTCGACGCTGCCGCCATACTGGTCGGTACGCTGGTTAGATGACGGTGACAGGAACTGGTGCAGCAGGTAACCGTGCGCGGAGTGCAGCTCAATCAAATCAAAACCTGCTTCACGGGCGTTGGCCACGGCCTGACGGAAATCGTTCACGATACCCGGGATCTCATCCAGCTCCAGGGCGCGCGGCGTTGAGGTATCGACGCGGATCGCGTTACCGTTTTCATCACGCAGCGAGGTGCGGGTGTTAGCATTCAGGGCTGAGGCTGAAACCGGTGCCTGGCCGCCAGGCTGAATGCTGCTGTGGGAGATACGCCCGGTGTGCCACAGCTGGACGGCAATGCGTCCCTCTTCAGCATGCACGCCCGCGGTAATTTTCTGCCATGCGGCGATCTGTTCCGGGCTGTGCAGCCCCGGCGCACCCGCATAACCTTTAGCCTGAGCAGAAATCTGCGTAGCTTCGGTGATGATCAGGCCGGAACTGGCGCGCTGACGATAGTATTCACCCATCAGTGGGGTGGGGATGTCACCCGGCTCAATGCTGCGTAGACGGGTAAGCGGAGCCATGAACACGCGGTTTGGCGCGGTAACGGCACCTACTTTTAAGGGGGTAAATAATTTTTCAGCTGACATAAAGACTCCTGAGTAGACCAGTCGACTAGTAATAAGATAAATAAAAACGCCTGTTAAATGCCAGGCGCAGTAATTGTGTTTTTCACATGTGCCAGCGCGCTTTCCAGCGGCACGGCACTGCGCGAAATCTTGGCCTGCAGGTTAGCGCCTAACCATAGCGCGTATAACACCTGCGCCTGAGTCAGAGGCTCACCCGAAAAGGCCAGCGTTTTTTCATTGCGGCCTTTTTCCAGCGCCTGGGCCAGCAGGGCGATAACACCGCTGGCACCTTTATCCATCGCCGTGCGCATATCTTCGGAGAGATCGCACACTTCGGCAGACAGTTTTACCGTCAGGCATCCGCTGATAATGCCCTGCTGACAGAACTGATTCAGCGTTTCCTGATAGTAGTTAAGAACACGATCCCGATAGTTACCTTCACCCGTGGCGAAGTGGGTCGCGAGACGTTGATGGTAGCCCGCATAGTGCCGCTCCAGCATCGCCACGCCAAACGCCTCTTTGGACCGGAAGTAGTGATAAAACGACCCCTTCGGTACCTCAGCGGTTTTTAATAGCTCGCTTAACCCCATGCCGGTGAAACCGCGATGCATGCAAAGCCGCTCGCCAGTCGCCAGTAGATGTTCGCGGGTATCGTGTTCAGTATTTCTGCTCATGGCCTCACTCTAATAGACCGTTCGGTCTAATGCAAGCCTGTTTACTGCCGACAACCATTCAGAATATCCAGCTGCTGTTGATAAACCTTTGATTTAATGTCCATCATACCCAGCACCGTTGAGAATAAATTGTCCTGCGAAACCGCATTTTTTGCCGCATAGTCGCGTAAGCACTGCGCGTTGATGCCAAAGTTTTTTGCATAATCCGGCGATAGCCAGAACATAAACGGGATGTGCGTTTGTTGCTCGGGTGCCAGCATGTATGGCGTACCGTGCAGGTAAATACCGCTTTCACCCAGCGATTCACCGTGGTCTGACAAATAAATCAGGGCGGTGTTCATGTTCGCCTGACGGGCTTTCAGTGCGTCAATGGTTTTGCTGACCATGCTGTCGGTGTACAGGATGGTGTTGTCATAGGTGTTCATCAGCGCCTGATGATCGCAATCCTGAATTTCGTTCGTGTCGCAGGTTGGGGTGAATTTACGGAAATTGTCCGGGTAACGGCGATAGTACGCCGGACCGTGGCTGCCCATCAGGTGGATAACCAGCACCGTATCTTGCTTCACGCCATCCAGCACGTTGTCCAGACGGTAGAAGTTCACATCGTCAATACAGGATTTGTCTTTACAGAACTGATCCAGATTCCACTGCGTCATGTCGGTATGAGGCACGCGATCGCAGGCGCCTTTACAGCCGCCGTCGTTATCGCGCCACAGGAGGTTGACGCCCGCGTGCCTGAGCACGTCAAGCAGCCCTTCCTGATGCCGAGCCAGGTCGGCATCGTATTTGCTGCGCGTCATGCCGGAGAACATGCAGGGAACGGAAACCGCGGTTTCGGTGCCACATGAAGAGGCCTGCGGGAAGTTAATCATGTCCTGCTTTTTCAGCTCGGGGTTGGTTTCGCGCCCGTAACCGTTCAGGGAGTAGTTTGCCGCGCGAGAGGCTTCGCCGACGACAAGCACCAGAACGGTTTTCTTTTGCTGACCCGCAATCAGCGAGCCTTTATGCGCATCTTCGCCAATGCGCACCAGCGTTTGATCGCCGGCAAACCAGCGCATTTTGCTGTACTTCACCACGGCGCTGACATAGTTCGCCGGGGTAACCATTTTGACGATGCTTTTGTTATTGCGGAACAGCGACGCGTAATCTTTATAAAACAGTGCGGCAATCAGGATGATCACCAGCAGAGCGCCCAGCATCGCGGCTACGCGCGTCAGCAGCGCGTACCACCATTTTCCGGTACGAATTCGGGTGAGAGCCAGCACCACGGAGGGCACGAGGCCAGCAACAACAATCCACAGAATCATCTGCGGGGTCACCAGGGCGGTGGCTTCCTGAGAGTTGGTTTCGAACACGTTGACGATCATGTTCTGATCGATGACCGCGCCGTAGGTATACATAAAATAGGTTGCCGCAGCGCAACCGACAGTTAAAACGATCAGCAGCGGCTTACGGATGTACGGGATATTGAGCAGGCTAAAAACAATTACCCAGCCACAAAACAGCACCACCGGCACGGACGCGGCAAAGAGAATGTCGTGCAGATGAGAAGGGGCAATAATGGCCCAGCTGCGCTGGATAAACAGCCCGTTCAGCAGGGTAAAAAAGAGTGCACAGCCCAGAGTAAATTTAATATCGTTACATTGTAACTTTTTGATTAACTGCATCGATCGAAAAACCTGTTCTTTTGATGATGGGCTGAGTATAGAGAGGGAAGATTAGTGAAACCTTAATGCCACAAAACTGTGGTAAAGCCCTTGCACCTGACGCGTTTAGCGTCTTCACTGTAGATGAGAGTGGTCATGCGGAGGTCAGTGTGGCAGAGCAACTGGAGTTTTTCCCCATCCAGAGCCCGTGCCGGGGTATTTGTCAGGTAGATGAACGCGGATATTGCCGCGGGTGCATGCGCACCCGTGACGAGCGCTTTAACTGGCAAAACTTCAGCGACACGCAAAAACAGGAGGTGCTCCGGCTATGCCGGCAGCGACTTCTGCGCAAAATCCACGCAAACAAAGCCGCTGAGACCGAAGAACCTCAGCAACCTTCACTGTTTTAACACGGTAATTGCGTATACTCATGACATCACGTCCTTGAGGAAAATGTTATGGTTCAGCGAATTACCCTTGCCCCCCAGGGGCCAGAATTCTCCCGTTTTGTGATGGGCTACTGGCGCCTGATGGACTGGAATATGTCCCCCCTCCAGCTGGCGAGCTTTATTGAAGAGCATATCGATTTAGGGGTCACGACCGTCGATCATGCGGATATTTACGGTGGCTACCTGTGTGAAGCCGCATTTGGCGAGGCGCTCAAGCTTGTTCCGGCACTCCGCGACCGCATGGAGATCGTCACGAAGTGTGGGATTGCCACCACCGCAAAACCTGAGCACGCCCTCGGCCATTACATCACCGACAGCGCGCATATCATCAAGAGCGCTGAGCAGTCGCTGGTCAATCTGGCGACGGATCGCATCGACCTGCTGCTGATTCACCGCCCAGACCCGCTGATGGACGCCGATGAGGTGGCGGAAGCCTTCCTGCATCTGCATCAGAGTGGGAAAGTGCGTCACTTCGGCGTCTCAAACTTTACCCCGGCACAGTTTGCACTGCTTCAGTCTCGGCTGCCGTTTACCCTGGCCACTAACCAGGTGGAAATTTCCCCTGTCCATCAGCCGCTGCTGCTGGACGGTACGCTCGACCAGCTGCAACAGCTGCGTATTCGCCCGATGGCCTGGTCCTGCCTGGGAGGCGGACGCCTGTTTAATGATGAGGCGTTCCAGCCGCTGCGCAATGAACTGGAAACCATCGCCCGTGAGCTGAACGCGGAGAGCATTGAACAGGTGGTGTATGCGTGGATCCTGCGTCTGCCGTCAAAACCGCTGCCGATTATTGGCTCCGGAAAAATCGAACGCGTTCGTTCTGCACTGGCCGCGGAAGAGCTGGAGATGACACGTCAGCAGTGGTTCCGCATCCGCAAAGCCGCGCTGGGTTACGACGTGCCTTAAACCGCCATAATCTGACTTTCCGGTGAAATCTTTGCCTCTGGTATACACTTAAGGGGCAAAAAATAACCCGCGGAGGTCATATGAAGCGTTTTGCTCTGGCATTGGTCACGCTGGTTGTTTGCGCAGGAGCGCAGGCAGCCAGCGACGAAGTGGAAATGAATCTCGTCACCTCTCAGGGTGTGGGTCAGTCTATCGGGACGGTGAAAATCACTGAGACCGACAAGGGGCTGGAATTCGCGCCCAATCTCAAAGCACTCCCGCCCGGCGAACACGGCTTTCATGTTCATGCCAAAGGAAGCTGCCAGCCTGCAATGAAAGAGGGTAAACCGTCCGCGGCGGAAGCCGCCGGGGGGCATCTCGATCCGCAACATTCAGGCAAACATGAAGGGCCAGACGGTATGGGGCACCTTGGCGATCTGCCGGTGCTGGTGGTGAACAATGACGGTAAAGCCACCGATCCGGTCATGGCCCCGCGCCTGAAAAAACTGGATGAAGCAAAAGGCAAAGCGCTGATGATCCACGTGGGCGGCGATAACATGTCCGATCAGCCTAAACCGCTTGGCGGCGGCGGGGCACGTTATGCCTGCGGCGTGATCTGATCTCCAATGGTGCCCGGTGGGGGAGCCTGTTCCAGCTGCGACAGCGAGCAGTGCAGGCGCCAGATGATTGAGGCTAAATCACGGGCTGCGGGAAGATGGTGATGCGCGAGGGTATCGCAGATCCGTTGCAGTTCAGCCAGCGTGACCTCCAGAGGCCGCTGCTGGACACCGCGTTCACTCATCACGTCGCGTAGCAGCGAAATGCAAACATCGCGCACCTGCGACAGCGGGTCGGACCGCGTTTCCCATGCGCGAAGCTGCCAGACCACATGAGAACAGTTCAACAGCACCACGCCCCAGCGCAGCAGCCAGCGGCGGGAAAGCGCGTCATGGCTGTTATTGAGCTGGCTGACATGGTGATACACCAGCGATTCATACTCGCTTTCACGCAGATGCGGTTTGCGGCTGAGCTGGTCGACAAACCCTCTGCGTAATTCCCTGATATGTCGTCGGCTCTTACGTGCATCAGAGCCGGGACGCAATACCGCAAATGCGAGCCATGCCAGCCCCACGCCCAGGATCTTTGCCAGGTTATCATTGAGAAAATCGGCGTAATCATACACCGGCGGATTCGTCACGGAGATAAACGAGCCCATAAAGACAATCAGCTGGCCCCACAGGCCCGCCAGTTTCGGCATTTGCAGCTTGAGGAGTTGCATCGTCGTTAACAGCGGAAACAGGAACAGCAGGAACTGCCAGAGATCGCTTATCTGCACCATCAGGCCAAACTTCACGGCGAAACTGAACAATGACAGGAGTACCAGCGTGCGCAGCAGTAGCGTAAGAGAGTTAAACGGCGAGGCCGCGACGGAGTAAAGCACGCAGCTGATGGCGGCAAGCGTCAGGGCCGCGGCACCGGATTCCCACTGCGTGGTGATGCTCCACGCCCCAACCAGCGTCAGCGCACAAAAGGTGCGAAAACCACTCCACAGTGCTTCCAGATAATCGGTATGTCGGGCGAGAGCCGGGCTGCCGGGGACATTAAATTCCGTTACCGGCGTGGCATTCTCGACGGCGTTAATCCAGCGGCTACTGCGCAGATATAACCGGCAAAAGTAATTCAGGCGCTGCCAGAATGCGCGATGGCGATAATCATACTCATCCGTCGGGGCGAGCGGGGCGATGATCTTCGCGACGGTGTAAATATCCGCGTCAGGACGCGCAAGCGTCGCGAGCAGCGTCTCAATGACGGCGCGGGTATTTTCAGGGGGCGTTGGCCAGTTGAGCAGCATCCGGCGCAGGCTGGAGATGGCGCTGGTCATACGCAGCTGCTGGTGCAGCAAATAGTTGAGCAGCGTGTTCTGACGACGAAAACGGTAATGACTCCAGAAAGCCTGTATGCGCAACAGGTTCATGGTCAGGATCTGCCCGATAACCTTTTCATGCGCGAGACGGATGTCATCACTGGTATCCGGTTGCCACAGCAGGCTTGCATGTTCCAGCAACCGGGTATGCATGGTCTTCAGCGCGGTAATCAGCGTCGTACCGTCGGAGGTGCTGGGCAGGATCATCATCATAAACCCGCCGCTGAGGATCCCGACAATCACCTCACAGACGCGCGCCTGTGCAATATCCCACAGTTCGGTGGTATCGAGCACATTGACGACCGGGAAGGCAATGATGGCCGCGGTATAGCCCGCTAACTGGAAAGCGTAGGCCACGTTATTGGTAAAATGGGCGCAGGCCCAGGTACAACATCCCAGCCACGCCGCCATGCTCAGCAGGAATAGCCACGGATCGTTCAGCGTATGCCCCGCGATAATTAACGCCGCGGTGGCGCCTAACAGACTCCCCGCGATGCGCCCAAGGCTTTTGCTGATCACTCCGCCAACGGTAGGGAAACTCACCACCGCGGCTGAGGTCATCGCCCAGTAGGGTTGGTCAAGATTCAGGTAATAGGCGACCGTCAGCGCCAGACACATGGCGATGCCATTACGCAGCGCGTAGCGCCACTGAGGACGCGTCGCTTTCATCCACGGCGTGTTTTGCCAGGAGAGCGCCTGCAGCTTCATTAACGGCTTCCGATGGAGACGGTGCAGGTGGTGCCGGATACCAGCGTGATGCCCTCGGGTAAACGGTCAAACTCCACGCGCACAGGCACACGTTGAGCCAGGCGTACCCAGGGGACGTTCGGCTTTATGTCCGGTACGAGGCCGGAATCCGTTTCAACGCTTTGATCGTAAATGGCGCGACCGATGCTGGAGACGTGACCCTGTAACGTTTGCGAACCGCTGTAAAGGGTAATGGCCGCAGGTGAACCCTCGCGAATGTGGCGAAGCTTGGTCTCTTCAAAATAGCCCACCACGTAGAAGGAGTGGCTGTCGACAAGGGCAAAAACAGGCTGGCCGGTGGTGGCGTAGTTACCCACCCGGGCAGAGAGGTTAGTCACCCATCCATCTACAGGTGCGGTAATCACGGTTTGGGTCAGTTCCCACTGTGCCTGCTTAAGCGTCGCCTGGGCTACGTTGACGCTTGCCTGCATGGCCTTGACGTTAAGGTTGGCGGTATCCAAATCTTCCGCTGAGATGTAGTTTTGCGATAAGTGACGGCGGCGATTGGCTTCGTTATTGGCCTTCGCCAGGTCTGACTGGGCTTTCGCCAGCTGCGCCTGGGCATTCAGAACGGCAATATGGTAGGGGGTATCGTCGATACGGAACAGTTCCTCTCCCTTTTTAACATACTGGTTATCCTTCACCAGGAGCGTGGTAATACTTCCCGACACCTGCGGGGTGATGCTGACCTGCTCGGCGCGAACTTTGCCGTCACGCGTCCAGGGGGACTGCATATAAAAATTCCAGAGCCACCAGCCGGCGATCAGCGCGAGGACCAGGACAAACAGGGTGGAAAAGTACTTCAGCGTTTTCAGAGGCATATTCACCACACGGTCAAAACAGCAAGGCCCAGACTGACACAGAGGGCGAACAGGGAGAGATCCATCAACATGGGATGCCAGATTTCGCCGGAATACATCCAGTCGCGAAGCAGGCGGTGCGCAACGAGCCAGAGGATAAAGCCCACCAGCACGGCTTTAAACAGGGGAGGAAAGTAGACTGACGCACCGAAGATCAGGTCCTGGAGGGGTAAACCCTCTGAGCGATGAAAAAAGGTCACAAGCAGAGATCCTTTGCAGTGAACAGAATGCCGCGTTGGCTTGTCTGAGTATAAAGAAGCATCAGAATTCAGTGTAAGTCATACTTTTGAGTTAGATGAATGCAGTATTGCATTTGTTTTGCCAATACAAATGCTGCACACTATTCTAAAATCAGTATAATAACTTAGCAAGCTAATTATAAGGAGATGAAATTGGAATCGCCATTAGGTTCTGATCTGGCAAGGTTGGTACGCGTCTGGCGTGCTCTGATTGACCATCGCCTGAAACCTCTGGAATTGACACAGACGCATTGGGTCACGCTGCACAACATTCATCAGTTGCCGCCTGACCAGTCGCAAATTCAACTGGCAAAAGCGATAGGTATTGAGCAACCGTCGCTGGTGCGTACGCTTGATCAACTGGAAGAGAAGGGGCTGATCTCCCGGCAAACCTGCGCCAGCGATCGTCGCGCCAAGCGGATTAAACTCACTGAGAAAGCAGCGCCCATTATTACCGAAATGGAAGCTGTGATTACCAAAACGCGCGGTGAAATCCTTTCAGGCGTTTCACCGGCGGAGCTGGAAATGCTCATCAGCCTCATTGCTCGCCTTGAGCAGAACATCCACGAGCTGCAGTCTCGCGACTGACCAGACAACAAGGCCTTGCATCTGCAAGGCCTTTTTCCTACCTAAAGACAACGACGCGGTTTCGGCCAGTCTCTTTCGCTTCATACATCGCTTTATCGGCGCTTTCCACGCACTCCTCTGCGGTCACGGACGATGATGTTGCCGTAAACACACCCATGCTGATGGTAATGGGCTCCGGTAGCTGACCTTCGCTGGTGGTTTTATCAAAGCTGCTCAGCTTCAGCCGTATGCGTTCCGCCACCTGGCATGCTGCGTCTGAAGGGGTATTTGCCAGCATCAGGACAAACTCTTCACCACCGATACGCGCCGCGATGTCCTGCGGGCGCACGGAATCCACCAGCAGATTGGCGACAAACTGTAAGACTTTATCCCCCTGCAGGTGACCGTAGTTGTCGTTGATGCGCTTGAAGCGATCGAGATCGCTGACGATAACCGAAACAGGGCGGCTGGATTTTGCGACAGCCAGCGCCTGATTTAACGATTCATAAAAATAGCTGCGGTTATACAGGCGCGTAAGCGGATCGCGAATCGAATTCTGATACGACTGCTGATACTTTAAATGCGATTCACGGTACAAGCTGAAGACATCGCAGAGCAGAACAAAAATAATCAGCAGCGTGGCGACGGTTTCAAATAACCGGGCGCGATACCACGATATGTCTTCGGCATGCCCACCCAATAACAGCATTAAGAGCGTGACGATATAGCAGACACAAAGAAAATTACCGGTCACCCAGAACAGATTACGTACGCGCGTCATATACATCAGCGTTGCTAATGTCACCACCCAGAGGACAATTAATGAAATATTAATGCTGTGGCTCCAGAGAACCATAAACTGCCGCGTTTCATTATCAACCAGGTCGAGGGATAAAAAATCAAAATGGCTGGAATACATCCACGCCACCATCACGCCACCGGCAGTAAAAAGAAATGTCGTGCTGACGATAGCGATATGCGTCAGCCTCGAAAGGGGCTGATTACGCAGGGGAAACAGCAGGGCCGAAGCGATGAACAGGACCGCCATGATGAGATGGCGGAACATATAGTAGATCATCGCATCGTTATAGTTCACGACGTTGAACTGGTAGAGATCCAGCCAGGCGGGAAAACTGGACAACGTTCCAATCATTAGCAATGCCGAACCGGCAAAGGCAAAAGCGATGGCAACCAGATACAGACGCCTCTTATCACACCAGTATTTCATTGCCATAAAACAGGCAATAAACAGGTGAAATACCAGTAGAAAAATGGTGAGCGTAGGGAACAACAGCGGCGAAAAGGAAGGAACCCATTCAATCAGTGTTGAAAATAAACCCTGTAATATTCCTATGACAACAACACAACCGAAACAGAACGAGAGATAACGACCTTTTACAGTAAGACTATTCGCAAGCATATAAATTTTTTTAAATAATTAAAAATGAATGAACAGGAGGTAATAGCGAAGAGTCTAATCAATTGAAACAATAATTACTTTGCGCAGAAACAATATACGGTGGGGTAAATAATGGGCGGGTGAATATATTTTGTAAATATATTCATGAAAATGATATATATTGTAAAGGGATGTGGCCTGATAGCCACATCCCGTTTTAATTAACGTGGGGAAACGGTCACCTGGCTTCCGTTGCTTGCCAGCACGACACGCTGACCAGCAGAGAAACGGGTATTCCCCTGTTTCTGAACAACCATAATGGTGCTGCCGTCGTCTTTACGAATTTCCAGCTCAACACCCTGCGTTTTGTTCATTGCACCCTGAACGCCCTGGCCTGCAACACCACCCGCCACAGCGCCCGCAGCGGTCGCCAGAGAACGGCCTGTACCGCCGCCAACGGTATTCCCGAGGAAACCACCCAGAACAGCACCGCCGATTGCGCCCATAACGTTGTTGTCATCGCCACCCTGAATTTGTACAGGACGGGCGTTAACAACGGTACCGTAAGTCACGCTCTGAACCTGTTTTGCTTCAGAAGCGCTGTAAACGTCGCCAGACAGTGAGCTGTCATTCACACAGCCAGCCAGGGTTAAACCAATCAGCGAAACGCCCAGTACACGTACAATCATTTGAATCTCCTGTTCACCAAAAACGCCCAATTGGAGGCATCCGTTATGGCTAAATTATATGGCATAAGGGGCCATAGTTCATATCTTTGCACTAACAATAAGAAAATTGTACTTGAATTTGACTTAACGAGACATAAACAGGTTCTGCTCATGTCACCCGCATGACATTGTTAAAAAATATTATCGCTGGATGGCAAAGCCGTGCTGTTTATGGTTGAGTGGATAACCTTAGCCCACGCAACGTAAGGAAAGCGCATGAAATCGGGTCGCTACATTGGTGTGATGTCGGGCACCAGTCTGGATGGGGTAGATGTCGTTCTGGCCGCCATTGATGAACGTATGGTCGCTCAGCAGGCGAGCCTGACCTGGCCCATTCCCATTTCACTGAAAGAGGATATTCTGAGTATCTGTCAGGGGCAGCAATTGACGCTCTCTCAGCTAGGGCAACTTGACGTCCGCCTGGGAGCACTCTTTGCTGATGCGGTACAGGCGTTAATGCAAAAAGAAAATCTTCGACCGCAGGATGTGGTTGCCATCGGATGCCATGGACAGACCGTCTGGCATGAGCCGGTTGGTGATGCGCCGCATACGATGCAAATCGGTGATAACAACCAGATTGTGGCGAAGACGGGCGTCACGGTCGTCGGCGATTTCCGTCGTCGCGATATTGCGCTTGGCGGCCAGGGGGCACCGCTGGTGCCGGCGTTCCATCAGGCGCTACTGGCACACCCTTCAGAACGCCGGATGGTGCTGAATATCGGCGGAATTGCCAACCTGTCAATGCTCATTCCCGGGCAGCCTGTCCGCGGCTACGATACCGGTCCAGGTAATATGTTAATGGATGCCTGGATCTGGCGGCAGTGCGGGCAACCCTATGATAAAAACGCCGAGTGGGCGAGCGAGGGTAAAGTGATTCTCCCGCTGTTGCAGTCGATGCTCAGCGATCCCTACTTTGCTTTACCGGCGCCGAAAAGCACGGGGCGTGAATACTTCAACGTTGGCTGGCTTGAACGTCAGCTGGCGCCATTCCCGGCACTGGCTCCGCAGGATGTCCAGACGACGCTTGCCGAATTAACGGCGGTGTCGATCTCTGAGCAGGTACTTCTCAGCGGCGGATGCGAACGCCTGCTGGTGTGCGGCGGTGGAAGCCGAAATCCGCTGGTGATGGCGCGTCTGGCCGCGTTACTGCCGGGTACGGAAGTGACGACGACAGACGAGGCTGGCATCAGTGGGGATGATATGGAAGCGCTGGCTTTCGCCTGGCTTGCCTGGCGCACCATCGCCGGGCTTCCGGGTAATTTACCGTCGGTGACCGGCGCGCGCGAGGCCAGCGTCCTCGGGGCGATTTACCCGGCAAATCCTCGTCATAATCAGAGTTAACTGAAATTCAGCGCGGCGTCTCGTCGTTAGAATGGAATGAAACAGGAGGGCAGCCATGCCCTCCAGGACCAGGAAAGTCTTCGGAATACGCCCATGAAAAAAATTCTTCTTATTGTCGCGCCTTTATTGCTGTCAGGATGCAGCGTCTACAACCAGTTCCTTGAGCGTATGCAGACCGATACGCTGGAGTATCGCTGCGATGAAAAACCGCTGACCGTGAAGCTGAATAATCCACGTCAGGAAGCCAGTTTTGTTTATGACAATAAACTGCTGACCCTCAAGCAGGGCATGTCGGCCTCCGGGGCACGTTATTCCGACGGTATCTACGTCTTCTGGTCGAAAGGGGATAGCGCCACGGTCTACAAACGCGACCGCATCGTGCTGAACAATTGCCAGCTTGAAAATCCGAAGCGTTGAGATTTTTACAGGGGCGGCGCACAATAGCGCCACCCAATCTCAACGTCAGCTAACGCCATGTCAGATAACGACGAACTGCAGCAAATTGCGCATCTGCGCCGTGAATACACCAAAGGCGGCCTGCGTCGCCAGGATCTTCCCGCTGAACCCCTCGTGCTTTTTGAACGCTGGCTGAAACAGGCCTGTGAAGCGAAACTGGCCGACCCAACGGCCATGGTTGTCGCAACGGTAGATGAAAACGGTCAACCGTATCAGCGCATCGTCCTGCTCAAGCATTATGATGAGAAAGGGCTGGTGTTTTATACCAACCTCGGCAGCCGCAAAGCGCACCATTTAGAAAACAATCCGCGCATCAGCCTGCTGTTCCCCTGGCACATGCTGGAACGTCAGGTCATGGTCACCGGCAAAGCCGAACGTCTCTCGACCCTTGAGGTGGTGAAATATTTCCACAGCCGTCCGCGTGACAGCCAGATTGGTGCCTGGGTTTCAAAACAGTCCAGCCGAATCTCTGCCCGCGGTGTCCTGGAGAGCAAGTTCCTGGAACTGAAACAGAAGTTCCAGCAGGGGGAAATCCCACTGCCAAGCTTCTGGGGCGGCTTCCGTATCCCGATTGAGCAGATTGAGTTCTGGCAGGGCGGTGAACATCGCCTGCACGACCGCTTTTTATACCAGCGCGAGAATGGCGGCTGGAAAATCGACAGACTGGCACCGTAATCCCCGAAATTTGTTGATTTAAGCGCTAGCGCACACCGCGCTTGCGCTTTATTCTATGGTCCTTTCGCATCAGGCGAAAAGTCGTGTACCGGCAAAGGTGCAGTCGTTTATACATGGAGAATTTGATGGCAAGCAGTAACTTGATTAAACAATTGCAAGAGCGGGGCCTCGTGGCCCAGGTGACGGACGAGGAAGCGTTAGCAGAGCGACTGGCGCAAGGCCCGATCGCGCTCTATTGCGGCTTCGATCCCACCGCTGACAGCTTGCATTTGGGGCATCTTGTTCCATTGTTATGCCTGAAACGCTTCCAGATGGCGGGCCATAAGCCTGTTGCTCTGGTGGGTGGTGCAACCGGTCTGATTGGTGACCCAAGCTTTAAAGCCGCTGAGCGTAAACTGAATACCGAAGATACCGTGCAGGAGTGGGTGGATAAGATCCGCAAACAGGTTGCACCGTTCCTCGACTTCAACTGCGGCGATAACGCAGCCATTGCTGCCAACAACTATGACTGGTTTGGCAGCATGAACGTGCTGACCTTCCTGCGTGATATTGGCAAGCACTTCTCTGTTAACCAGATGATTAACAAAGAAGCGGTGAAGCAGCGCCTGAACCGTGACGATCAGGGTATCTCCTTTACCGAGTTCTCCTATAACCTGCTGCAGGGCTATGACTTTGCTTGCCTGAACAAACTGCATGGCGTTTCCCTGCAGATTGGTGGTTCTGACCAGTGGGGTAACATCACGTCCGGTATCGACCTGACCCGTCGCCTGCACCAGAACCAGGTCTTCGGCCTGACGGTTCCACTGATCACCAAAGCAGATGGCACCAAATTCGGTAAAACGGAAGGCGGCGCGGTGTGGCTGGATCCGAAGAAAACCAGTCCGTACAAATTCTACCAGTTCTGGATCAACACGGCGGACGCCGATGTTTACCGCTTCCTGAAGTTCTTCACCTTCATGGATATTGCAGACATCAATGCGCTGGAAGAAGAAGACAAAAACAGCGGTAAAGCACCGCGTGCACAGTATGTGCTGGCCGATGAAGTGACCAAACTGGTTCACGGTGAAGAAGGTCTGGCGGCGGCGAAACGCATTACGGCAAGCCTGTTCAACGGTACGCTGAGCGATCTGAGCGAAGCGGACTTCGAACAGCTGGCGCAGGACGGCGTGCCGATGGTTGAGATGGAAAAAGGGGCTGACCTGATGCAGGCGCTGGTGGACTCCGAGCTGCAGCCGTCTCGCGGACAGGCGCGTAAAACCATCGCGTCTAACGCGATCACCATCAACGGTGAGAAACAGGCTGACCCGGAATACACCTTCGTTGACGGCGACCGTCTGTATGGACGCTACACGCTGCTGCGCCGCGGTAAGAAAAATTACTGCCTTGTTTGCTGGAAATAATTAACAGTCTCCAGGGGCGTGGGAAACCACGCCCTTTTTGTTTTTTCAGGGTTTGGTAAGAAAAAGATGAAGAACATCCTCGCCATTCAGTCCCACGTTGTTTTTGGCCATGCGGGCAACAGTGCAGCGGAATTCCCGATGCGCCGCCTCGGTGCTAACGTCTGGCCCCTCAACACCGTGCAGTTTTCCAACCACACGCAGTATGGTAAATGGGCCGGCTGCGTGATGCCGCCCTCGCACCTCACTGAGGTGGTTCAGGGCATTGCGGATATTGACCAGCTCAAACGCTGTGACGCCGTTCTGAGCGGTTATCTGGGCTCAGCCGAGCAGGGGGAGCACATCCTTGGCATTGTGCGTCAGGTGAAAGCAGCGAACCCGGCGGCAAAATACTTCTGCGACCCCGTCATGGGACACCCGGAGAAAGGCTGTATCGTAGCGCCCGGTGTTGCAGAGTTTCACGTTCGCCATGCTCTGCCTGCCAGCGATATCATTGCGCCAAACCTTATTGAGCTGGAGATCCTCTGCGAGCACCCGGTTAACAGCGTAGAAGAGGCGGTAAGCGCGTCTCGCGAGCTGATAGCCCAGGGGCCAGAGATTGTACTGGTAAAACATCTCGCCCGCGCCGGGCTGAGCCAGTCGCGTTTTGAGATGCTGCTGGTGACGAAAGATGACGCCTGGCATATTAGCCGTCCGCTGGTGGATTTTGGCCTGCGTCAGCCAGTGGGAGTGGGGGATGTGACCAGCGGTCTGCTGCTGGTGAAACTGCTGCAGGGAGCAACGGTCAGAGACGCGCTTGAGCATGTGACTGCGGCGGTGTACGAAATCATGATTGCGACGAAAGAGATGCAGGAATATGAACTTCAGGTCGTCGCGGCACAGGATCGTATCGCGAAGCCGGAGCACTATTTCAGCGCCACCCGGCTTTAAACGATGCCGGGCGGCGCTGCGCTTACCCGGCCTACAAAACCCGTAGGCCCGTGCAAGC